>NZ_JH114145.1:98894-187397 GCF_000224595.1 Prevotella sp. C561
ATTTCGTTTACGTAGGGACACAAAAAAGACGAACAAAGGAAACTCTGAAAAGTCCTTTGTTTACAGGGGTTGGCACGGCACGCCTCGCGCGCGTATGCGTGAAGAAAAAAGTAGGGGAGGTTAGGCCTGGCCTATATGAGAGAGAGAGAGAGAGAGAGTACAAAATTATTTGGAATTACCAAATAATTTGCGATATTTTTTTCGTCTTTCTTCGTTAAAGAATTTAATACAGCACAAATAGAGCCTACACCTTTATTTCCTAATAAAGTGCAAACATTTGCCGAATTAATATTCTTTATGACTCTCATCGTTATTACGAGTTAATTTTATTTTAACTGGCCGCAAAGGTAGTGAGAATATATGAAACAAACAAGAAATTAGCTAAAAAATATAAAAACATTTATCTTTCCTTGCGCTACGTATGACCTTGATATAATTACAAACATCTTTGCATAAGGCTTGAATTATGAGGGTTAAGTCCTTTTGCCTCTTCGCCTTTTCACCTTTAACTTAAAACGTTGATTCTCTTCTTTACGTCCTTCAGTCTTTGACACGCATTGGACTAAAGTTTTGAAGGTGGGCGAAAGAGAAAAGAGGGTCAGCCACGTTTCATAAGTATAGAACGCTCTGCGGGTGAGAACTTCTCAATCGCATAACGCAACATGGTGCGGGGCATGTCTGCTCGATGGCTCATTACATAATTATAAAGACGATTAGCATCACGCTTCCCAGCCTCACGAAGCATCCAGCCAATAGCTTTGTGCATGAGGTCGTGAGGGTGGTGCATCATTATATCACTCAGTACATAGGTGTCCTCTAACTGTCCTTTACGGATGAAAGCATAGGTTGAAACGATGGCGATACGATTATCCCATAGTAGTGGACTTTGAGCTAATTGATAAAGAATGTCACGTGATTTGTCAAGTAAGTATTCGCCTATGATGAAGCGGCAAGATAGATCAACAAGGTCCCAGTTGTTAATTCTATCGGTTTGAGAAAGGTAGAGTTCAAATAGCTGTTGACGTAAAGCCTCGTCTTTCTTCTTACTTTTCTCTACCATTATGATTAAGGCACAAAGGCGCACTTCATGCCATTCTGACTGTATCAGATCCCGTATCTCCTCTATGGAAATGTCTTTGTGTAACTTGGCAATAGCTCTGATATTGGGAACTGTAACACCTAAGAAGCGGTCGCCTTCACCATATTCTCCTTTGCCAGCCTTAAAGAACTTCGGGAAAATCTCTCGTTTTTCAGTATTTGACAGTGCTTGAAGTTCACTTGTAATAGTCTTAGTAATCTGTTTCATAATAAATTCTTTAATGTTTTACCATATTCTTTTTCTAATGCAAAGATAATTCTTTATTTTGTTTTTTAGTCTAAATGGCAAGAATAACTGACAGGTTGTCAGATAATATTCGTGAAGATGTCAGTACGTCCTTTTGGCATACTTTTCGTATAAAGTAAGGCGAAACGATTTTTAGGAGTCGTAGAGTAATGATAAACAAAATCTTAAAATATACGATTATGACAATTAAACCTTTAGCAGACAGAGTGCTTGTACTCCCAGCACAGGCAGAAGAGAAAGTTGGTGGTATAATAATTCCAGACACAGCCAAGGAGAAACCACAGCGTGGTAAGGTTGTAGCTGTTGGTAATGGTACCAAGGATGAAGAGATGGTTCTCAAAGTTGGCGACGAGGTACTCTATGGTAAGTATGCTGGTACAGAACTTGAGAATGAAGGAGAGAAATATCTGATGATGCGTCAGAGTGATGTATTAGCAGTTGTTGAATAAAATAGCCTTTGCTTATTAAAGAATGTAATACTCTTACCTTATATATATAAGGTGAACGATAAGCGAAGCATAACTAAACAATAATAATAAGGAATAAACAAAATGGCAAAAGAGATAAAATTCAATTCAGACGCACGTGAACTCTTGAAGAGTGGTGTTGATCAGTTGGCAAATGCAGTGAAGGTAACACTCGGTCCTAAGGGTCGTAATGTTGTTATCGGTAAGAAATTTGGTGCTCCACAGATTACTAAGGACGGTGTTACCGTTGCAAAGGAGGTAGAGCTTGAGGATAACTTTGAGAATGCAGGTGCACAGCTCGTTAAGAGTGTTGCAAGCAAGACTGGTGACGACGCAGGTGACGGTACAACAACAGCAACAATCCTCACACAGGCAATCGTTACTGAAGGATTGAAGAATGTTACAGCAGGTGCAAATCCAATGGACCTTAAGCGTGGTATCGACAAGGCTGTAGCTAAGGTTGTTGATCATATTAAGGCTTCTGCAGAGGTAGTTGGTGACAACTATGACAAGATTGAGCAGGTAGCTACTGTAAGTGCTAACAACGACCCTGAAATTGGTAAGTTGCTTGCAGATGCTATGCGTAAGGTATCTAAGGATGGTGTTATCACTATCGAAGAGAGCAAGACCCGTGAGACAAGTATCGGCGTTGTTGAGGGTATGCAGTTCGATCGTGGCTATCTCTCTGGTTACTTCGTAACAGATACAGACAAGATGGAGTGTGATATGGAGAACCCATACATCCTCATCTACGACAAGAAGATTTCAAACGTTAAGGACTTCCTTCCAATCCTCCAGCCAGCTGCAGAAAGTGGTCGTCCATTGTTGGTCATTGCAGAGGATGTTGACTCAGAGGCATTGACAACATTGGTTGTAAACCGTCTGCGTGCAGGCTTGAAGATTTGTGCTGTTAAGGCTCCTGGCTTTGGCGACCGTCGCAAGGCAATGCTTGAGGATATCGCTGTGTTGACCGGTGGCGTAGTTATCAGCGAGGAGAAGGGTCTTTCACTTGATAAGGCAACTCTTGAGATGTTGGGTACAGCTAAGAAGGTTACCATTTCTAAGGACAATACAACAATCGTTGATGGTGCTGGTGAGAAGGAAGCAATCAAGGACCGTGTGGCTCAAATTAAGAACGAGATTGCAGCTTCAACAAGCTCATACGATAAGGAGAAGTTGCAGGAGCGTTTGGCTAAGCTCTCTGGTGGTGTAGCTGTTCTCTACGTTGGTGCTAACTCTGAGGTAGAAATGAAGGAGAAGAAGGACCGTGTTGACGATGCTCTTTGCGCTACTCGTGCTGCAATGGAAGAGGGTGTAGTTGTTGGTGGTGGTACCACTTACATCCGTGCTCAGGAAGCATTGAAGGACCTTAAGGGTGAGAATGCTGACGAGCAGACTGGTATCAATATCGTTTGCCGTGCTATTGAGGAGCCTCTCCGTCAGATTATCGCTAATGCAGGTGGTGAAGGTGCTGTAGTAGTAAACAATGTTCGTGAGGGTAAGGGTGACTACGGTTACAATGCTCGCAAGGATGTTTACGAGGATCTTCGTGCTGCAGGTGTTATCGACCCAGCTAAGGTGTCTCGTGTAGCACTTGAGAATGCTGCTTCAATCGCAGGTATGTTCTTGACAACAGAATGTCTTATTGTAGACAAGGTTGAGGATACTCCAGCAATGCCAGCAGCTCCTGGAATGGGCGGTATGATGTAATGTAAGTTTTAGATATTAAATAAAAAGAGGGTGGTGACACCCTCTTTTTTTATGCTCTATCTGAAAGCGAACGGTCTTATTACGTTCTTAATCCTATATTCCTCAATCTTTTTTATCCAAAAAGACGCTTGAAGAAACCTTTCTTCTTAGGTTTATCCTCTTGCTTAAGTACATCTTCTTTAATAGCGTCTTTCGTTTCAGCAGTAAGTTCTTTTTCGTTGGTTGACTGGTCTTCAGGAATGTCATCACCCTCAATGATACCAGCAGTGCCCCATTGTGCAGCAAGTGCTATCGCATCCTTACGGGCCGTTGTCTCGTCGATTTCATATTGATTACAGATGAGTTCAACGAGATTATTCACTGTAAAAGTGCCCATTTTTTGCACCTCTTCCCACAGGTATGCAGAACTTTCGTTCATTGAAATGATATTACTAAAGTCGATGTTCTCGTCTCCTTCAGCAACGATGATATGCTCTCCGCATACTTCACGGAGGTTGAAACCATTTTTTTACTTTCATTCTTATTGATAATTTATTTTGTTATCTTTCGTTTTATATTGGTCAAATTGTACCGAAGATAGGAATCCATATCCGTCGATAAGCACCTAAGAGATATCTCCGTAGCGGTAGGAGTCGAGTCCATATATAGCTATATGTTCTCCATTTCCATGCGTCGGTAGCGTCCATTTCTTTTCTTCCTTTGCGATAGAAACCGATGACGGCACCTACGATATTTTCTTTTTTGCAATGTTCGACACCAAGGTTTCCATCGCCTCGTAAAGTCACGTTGTCTCCTTCTATACTATCAATGCGATGTAAGACAAAGTGAAGAGGATTTACTTCAGCCAAGACAGGGTCGCCAACTTTGATACTTGAAGGTTTCACCAATAACGCTTTGTCACGATCGTTCTCAAGGAAAGGACGCATAGAATAGCCTCGAAGGCGTAACGTAACAGTATGTCCTTCATTTAACATCTTGACAACTTCTGGTAGAAACTCAGCATTAGCAAACTGGATTTCAGAAGTCGTAAGTACTGTTTTTGACATAAGTTTTATCTATTGTTACTGTTTGATAGTAAGCTGGAACATAAAAGTAGTGGTAGTCATTCTTTGACGTAAGCCTTACCTTTTTGTTACCGTTTGATAGCAGACCTCTGCTGCTTCCTGATTTGGTAAACAGTGCAATGTGAAAACCCTTCCTGTTTCAACTATCTTTGTAATTGTATCGCAAACTCCATTATAGATGTCAGAGTCCCATTTCATACTTGAACAAGAGGGGAGGAGTGAAGCAAAGGCCGCAATAGGATTAGGTTTCTCTACAGAGTTTATTTTTGCACGATCAATTCGTGTGATAGCTCCTAAGCGTGCCTTGACATTCCGATAGCATGGAGTCTTTCCACTCCAAGGACTACCATATATCCACGTCTCACCATCAATAATTCTTACAATGGGATTATCGTCATTCATAAGGTCGCTGCCAGGAATATAGCGTAGCCACATACTGACCTGTGTAGACTTACCTGTTCCGCTCTTAGCTATAAAAGCATAGCCATAGTTGTTGTTACGAACGAGGGAAGCATGAATCAACAATGTCTTCTTATGTGCACCAGCAAAAGCAAAGATAAGCATTAAGGCATTGTTCAGTCCAAATGTACGCATGTTCTTATTACCATTGAGTGCACAACGGCAATCAGAGAAATCCTTATTGCTCTGTAGAAGACAGCAGTCAGCACCATTAATGTCTTTGATAATATACTGATAACTACCATCATCAACACGGTCGACAACAGTGTCACCGTTTCCTGTATCAAAGGCACGAATACGTTGTCTTCTATCTTTTGGGATAGGACGAAGCGTATCGTCAACAGTCAGTCGGAAAAAGACATCCTCCGATACTTCCTTAATCCTAAAAGGTTCAAAAGAACTTAGTAAGTGCATTCCATTGACACCCGTCTCACGGAAGATAATCTGTATATCAAAGTCAGCTATTCTAAAGTTATTTATTTCCATTCTCTTGTGTTTGGGCTTCCTTTGACTGAACTGCAGGTGTCGTATTCACTTGAGGAGTTACGTTTGGAGTATAGTTATCTGGTGTTACAGCCTTATATCTGAACTCAGAGTCAGAAATCAACTTAACATCAAACTTCTTCTTACCCTTTTCGTATTTATTCTTTAAGGCTATGAACTTCTTCATAGCCTTACTTTCATTTTCTGCATACATCGTTACGCAGGTTGGAAAGTTCTGTAAACCAGTACTCTGAAGGTAATAACGAAGCTGATAGGAGTAGTCTTCACGATTAGCAAGGAAATTCGTGCGGTCGTTGGCAAGGTAAGCATCTATCTTCTGTACGTTGGTCATGTAGACCGTTGAATCATTAAAAGAAGCTGCGAAGCCAAACATATAGACTTTTGCAGGTTTATATCCTTTTGCATTACTACTATTTACCCATCCCAGTAGGAGTACTACCGCTATGATTAATACCTGACGTACTTTCATCTTAATTTATAAATATATTATAATGTTATGTTATTGCCCCAAATACGCCTTCAATATCTTACTATTGGTTTGCTGGCGTAGGCGTCGTATTGCTTTCTCCTTTATTTGTCTAACACGTTCACGTGTGAGATTATACTTACTGCCAATCTCTTCCAAGGTCATTTCTCGTTGGTTTATACCGAAATAAGCTTCAATAACCACCTTCTCTCTATCTTCGAGAATTTGTAAAGCTCTTCCGATCTCGTCACGTAAACTCTCCTCAACTAATTCCTTATCAGTAGAAGGGGTGTTGTCGTTGGGGATAACGTCTAACAGACTGCTCTGTTCATCGTCATAGAAAGGCGCATCAACCGATACATGACGGGAATTAACCTTCATCGCATCAACAATCTTGTCTTCTGGTAAGTCTGTGTTCTGTGCTATCTCATCAATACTGGGTCGTCGCT
Source organism: Prevotella sp. C561 (assembly GCF_000224595.1). Lineage (NCBI taxonomy): Bacteria > Pseudomonadati > Bacteroidota > Bacteroidia > Bacteroidales > Prevotellaceae > Prevotella > Prevotella sp. C561. The sequence goes on from NZ_JH114145.1 coordinate 105,359, forward strand.
CGTTCTCTTGCTCAAATTGAGTCAATATCTTATTGATTTTGTTGACAGAACTAACTTGATTTAGTGGTAGCCTAATGATACGACTTTGTTCGGCTATTGCCTGTAAGATACTTTGTCTTATCCACCATACAGCGTATGAGATAAACTTGAACCCACGGGTCTCGTCAAATTTCTCAGCTGCCTTAATGAGTCCTACATTTCCTTCATTGATGAGGTCGGGCAGTGAGAGACCTTGGTTTTGATACTGCTTAGCAACAGAGACAACGAAACGTAGGTTGGCCTTTGTAAGACGTTCTAAAGCCTTTCGATCACCATTTCTGATTTTTTGAGCAAGCTCAACTTCTTCTTCAATAGTGATCATTTCTTCATGACCGATCTCCTGTAGATACTTGTCGAGAGAAGCGCTCTCTCGATTCGTAATCGATTTTGTGATTTTCAGCTGTCTCATGTGCTTAGTATTATATAAAGTGATGGCAAATTTACACAAATTCAATGAGTTAAACAAATAAAAAAGTAAAAAACTGACCTAAGAAAGTTTAATGTTGTATGGTAAGTTTTATCCTCATGGTTTGTACCTCTTTGTTGTATCATTGTTTAGGTTGGCTATCTTTATGCTTTTTTCTGCCTTTATCGTGAGCAGCTAAAGCATAAAAAGTCCCCCATTCTTGATTATCTTACAAGGATGGGGGACCTATCATTTATCGACATCTTCGTCGAAAGTTATCTGTTGTTAGTCAGCAAGCGGAATTGCGAAGTATGCCTTCTTACCAGTTGGGTAGATACCTTGTACATAGAGTACAGGGTCCTTGCTGGTAGATGCCTTCTTAACAATATTCTGCAAGTCGTCAATGTTCTTCACCATGGTCTCGTTTACATTCTGAATGATGAAGCCACGATTGATTCCAGCAGACTTCAATGCACCATTGTTAACCTTCAGTACCTCAAGACCATAGTTGATATTCAACTGCTTCTTAAGGGCATCCTGTACTGGACGGAACTGACCACCAAGAACGTCGATATCAGCCTGCTCGATTACCTTTGTCGTACCCTGTGCATTCTTCAGTGTGATAGTCTTTGAGATTTCTTTCTTATTGCGGATGAAAGTAACGGTTGCCTTATCGCCAGGACGCTTGCTGTTGAGTGCCTGCTGAAGCTCAGACATACGTGTCACCTTCTGTCCGTCAAACTTAGTGATAACATCACCCTTTGCCAAACCTAAGGCTGCACCATTTCCTTCTTCTGAAACCTCGCTAACGTAAACACCAGCATTTGTACCAAGGTCAACGTTCTTGCCTTCTTCTTTCTGAGCGTTGATGAAGTTCAGTACGTCACCACCTTGAATGCCGAGCATTACACGTTGTACGCTACCATACTTCTTGATATCATCAACAACCTTATTCATTATTGATGTTGGGATAGCAAAACCATAACCACTATATGCACCTGTCTGTGAGTAGAGCATAGCGTTGATACCTACTAACTCACCCTGAGTGTTAACCAATGCACCACCAGAGTTACCCTGGTTGATGGCTGCGTCAGTCTGGATAAAGCTCTCGATACCATTGCGAGTAGCACCCAAACCACGTGACTTAGCACTTACGATACCAGCCGTTACGGTATTGTTGAGGTTGTAAGGGTTACCTACAGCAATTACCCATTCTCCAACTTTCAGCTTGTCTGAGTCGCCAATAGGAAGGGTAGGGAGGTTCGTTGCGTTTACCTTTAGCAGTGCAAGGTCAGTCTGCTTATCAGTTCCAACGATGCGAGCAGAGAACTCACGGTTGTCATTCAGTGTGACTGTCAATTCGTCAGCACCCTCAACAACGTGATTATTCGTTACGATATAACCATCAGGTGAGATGATAACACCGCTACCTGTAGCCTCCTTCTTAGGAGTCTGAACCTGCTGACGGCGTGAGCCATTACCTTGGTTAGGATTTCCAAAGAAACCAAATGGGTCAAAGAAACCACCAAATGGGTCATCTTGAACCTCAACGGTTTGTGTCTTAGAATTCTGTACATACTTAATGTGAACGACAGCTGGAAGCGCTTTCTCAGATGCGTATGTGAGGTCAACTGGCTGACCAGGAGCTACAACTGGTGCTTCTGCAGCATACACTTTGATGAAGGCGCCAGTAGAAAAGGCGAGGGCTGTAACACATGCCGCGCCTGCCAAATACTTTGATAAATTCTTCATATTCTTAATTATTTGTTCGTTAATTACTTTTTTATGTGTCAAGCCGTCATTATTTGTAAATGTCTTGTTGACATATTCTGAAATGCAAATATAGGAGCAAATTTTGTAAAACCGACAATTTGTCAGTTATCTTTATCCGATTTTAACAATTAAAATTTAACACTTAACGACTATTAATCTGATGTGATGTAAATTTTGCATTTATTTGTTTTGGGTAGTTGTTTTGTTCCTAATTGTCATCTTATAGTTTTAATAAGTTGGCAAAATGAAAGGAAATGTAAGTCATTGTGTCATGTGGTTGATGTAACTCCACTCTTTGGAGAGGGCTTTGGATGAGCACATTATTTAATACTTATAGGTACTGAAAGGTATGGCAGAGATGCAAAAAACTACTGTATGACGTGATTATTTTCATGAAAAGATTTTTTTATTGTCATGAAAATACTTTTGTGAAGATATACTCTAATGTGTGTAAAGCATTGTTTTATAATACGTAGAGCATAGGTATAATAGGTGTAAAGGTAGCTTTAAGAATCTTGTTTATAGCTTGATATGCTATTATGTTGTTATAATTATCTTAATGTCTATGTGTTTAGGTTCACACAATAACTTCTTTCTGTCTTTTTATACTATCTCTTTTCTTGGCTAAGTTTAGATTATCATTGAAATATTTTGGCTTTTCCATGTTTTCCATTATCTTTGCATTCGGATAAGGCAGTGTTCCGGCTCTGTCGCTGGCATCTGTAATGGATGCGAGAGGAAAGTCCGGGCAGCATAGGGCATCCTGCTTCCGAAAATAGAAGCTATTGGTGACAGTAGATGTAGGTAGAAGAAAATAACCGCCATGCAGTAATGTGTGGTAAGGGTGAGAAGGTGGTGTAAGAGACTACCAGCAGGCGGGTGATCGTCTGGCTGTGCCGTTCAGGAGCTGCAAGTTCATGTAAACCGTTGTTTGAGGGTAGCCCGCCCAAGCGTAAGCACAACGGAGGGTAGAATGCTTTAGTTGCAAGGTGACTTGTAATATAGATAAATGACAGGCATCTTCCTATTATCGAAAGATGAGGAAGAAACAGAACCCGGCTTATAGGAACACTGTTTTATTTTTCTTTCATATACGCCCATCTTCTCCCATTCTGTTTGGAATGATGGAGGAGAGTTGGGAGTTTTTTATTAATATAAAAGCATTGGAAAATCATGAAAGATTTAGAAGAACAGTATGTAACTGTGTTGGATGATTTTCAACACACAGTAGAAAATAAAATCAGAAATCATAAAGACGAAGTGGGCTTCCCTCAGTTACCAGCTAATGTAAGTGAGGAGGAACTTTCTAATTATCTTTTTGATTACCAAGCGGCTTTGGACAGTGAGGGTACAGAGCGTTCGCGTTATACAATAGCGGGCTTCCTTTTGTGCTTACCGATATTGATAATGTCGGCATTTCCAGATGATTCGCTGCCTTTTAAAGGAATACTGAATGTGTTGGCAGCTATCGGTGTGGGCTTGGTTCTCTTCCTTTTTTATAGAGTAATGATGAAAGTTTTAGTGCGTAACAAGATTCGTCGTGCTAATCAAGACTATCCAGAGGCGAAGGCTTATGTAGACCGAGTTATGGATTTTAAGTAAGTTTTGTTAATGATTTAGTTGTAGTATGGAATTACCTGATTTTCAAAAGTATAAGGATAAGTTTACCCAACAGGGTTTCTTTGATAAGATTCAACGTGTAGCAAAGCGTGCTGGTGCTAAGTTGGTATATGTGGCATTGATTTTGTATTATTTGATACAAAGTGATAAGGTGTCACTTAAGGATAAGGCTATTATCATTGGTGCATTGGGTTATCTCATCTCACCGCTTGATGCTGTGCCTGATGCTATTCCTATTGCAGGACTATCAGACGACCTTGGTGTTTTGCTTTACGTATTAAATAAGGTGTGGTCTTCTGTTGATGATGATATGAAAAAGCAGGCACGCGAAAAGCTGTCAAAGTGGTTTGATGATGATGAGATGGAGGTTGCAGAAGATATCTTTACGGAAGATACTACTAATACTCCAGTGTGAAAAGTAGAATAAGTAGGAAAAGATGTGGCAGTATATTGTCTTAGCCATAGTGATTTTATCAGCTGTAGGCTATGTGGTTTATCGTACGTGGCAATCGTTTCGAGCAGCAAGTGATCCATGCCATGGATGCTCGGGTTGTACCATTCATGATCAGTTAAAGAAAAAGCAGAAATTGGAAGGTCGTAAGAAGCCCGCTTGTTTTAAATAGTTTCATTTAAGAAACCTATCAATAGGATTACTTGAACTTATCTTTTTGCTCGATGTCTGTGAAAGATTCTTGGTATCTTACATGAAGAAGATTTTACGTAATCTTTATTGAAAAAAGTTTCTGAATTGTTTGGTTAAACCGAAATAATTGATTATCTTTGCACTCGCAAATCGCAATTATGATTTGTAATAGAATGGTGCTTGGGCCGGGAGGTTAGGCAATGGTCTGCAAAACCATGTAGAGCGGTTCGATTCCGCTAGGCACCTCAAAAGGCTCTCAGTATTGGGAGTCTTTTTTATTTCTATAACTTTGTCAGCACATCATTAGTAGGGTTTGCTTTTTCTTTCACAACAGAGTAATATGTAAATAGTTCTTTCTGCTTTAAATATAGTAGGTTGGGCGGAAGACTATATACTTTCCAAGTGATTAGTACTTGCCGCTCGCACCATGTGTGTTGAGCCTCCGCACGATATGTGTTTGCCCTTTGCTCGTTAAAAAGAAGATTTATTGTGTCTTATTTGCGATAGTAGGCGTGTGTGTAGACAAGGCAAATCGCTAATGTGGGATAACTCCTTAGGATTTGTCATCAAGAATGCTTCTGTGGTATAATACTCATTTCATACTTAAACTCCATAGTCCTGCTTTTGTATAACAATGTGATTTCTTTAGAATAAAATTTCCTGTCACTTCTGTCATTCGAAATATACTTCTAATCCGTTGATATGTAGTATGTTTATGTGAAGTGTTAAAAGTGACAGCAAAGTGAAATCAACATTATTATAGTAATATAGCTGCATTTTGTTTGTGAGAAAGAGGGTGTAACTTGACGTAGCTCGCTATGCCTGCGTTACAAATCCAAACAATCTGCTCGATAATAAAACAAAATATGTTTAGCCTCTAATGACCGATATGGATTAAAAAGATAGCGTGAAGTTACTTTTAGAAACTTCACGCTGAAATATATTTTTAAATGAACGACTAATTTCACTTTTTCCCACTTATGTTCATTTTATAAATTAGATGCAACATTAAGTAATTTGGAATAGCATTAAAACGTGTCTCGGTTTTTCCTTGTCCGTTTATCTCATAACTTATGCTCTTGAGTTGATGAAATATATCGTACCCTTCGAGTTTGGCTGCCAGTTTTCCTTTTAAGAAGCTCTTACTAATGTATACGTTACAAATTAAATCATTAGCATTTATAAGAGGATCAGAATAACCTCGGCGACTAAACATCTTAAGATCCATACCCGTTTCTAATCCAAATTTAAATTTGTATGAACCTAACATACCATAATTAAAATCCAAGGTACGTATAGTTGAGAAATTTTTACGTCTGCTATTAGCATATCTCCATTTCATTTCGCCAACCAAGCTACAGGTCAATCCTCCTTTTTGATAATTTAAAGATAGATTATCCTCTAACCAATGGTTATTCACTTTACTCAACATACTTTCTGTTTGACCTGTTACTCCTGTGAAGTCTACATTGTGGTTGTAGCTATAGACAATTGCGTTTACTAATGTGAAGTAGTTTTTATTATCTAAAGGAAAAGTATCATATAATCCAATATTGCCATACCAGTTTCCCTTAACATTTTGTGGTTTATATGTATATACACCCGTTGTAGGGTTGTAAGTAAAACCATTAGCAACAGCATTCTGATGAATATTGATATTTATAAATGCCATCGGTAGCTTAAATCGCCTATTGTTGTTATAACTAAAGGTTAAAGATACATTTGTTTTTCTACTATTTTTCAAATTCGGATTACCTAAAGAGATAGCTAAAGGATTGGAATTGTCAGATCGGGTAATTTTTGAGTAAAGATCTGGTGTTTCCATTTTCGAAGTGATAGTACCGTAAAAACTGTATTTGTTTATTGTAAATCCCATATTTAGAGACAATCCTGCAACCCAATTATATTGTTTGACAGAAGTGTTTAGCAATGAATTACGATAGTCAAGCTTTTCACTTTTGTAACCAACAGACACGTTTGTATTGAAGAACACATTGTTGTGATTCTTAGATTTTGAACAACCAAATCCGAGTGAAACCGAATTTTGCTTACTTATATAATACCCTTTGTAACTATTGTTAGCATCTAATGCGAGTAGGAGTGAATCACGAGAAGAAGGTAAACTGCCAAGATCGTGATTTTCTTCCTGCCATTTGTATAGTTTGTCTAATCTGTATTTTTGGTTGTTTCGGTAACTTCCTTTTTGCTGATATTGATATCCTGTGAAAAGTCTAAATCCATTAGGAATCACGAATGTATATTGTGGTCCTACACGATAATTGTAGGAGTAAGATGGAGTGTTGTCATATCGATTGCGGTAGTCACTTATAGCATTGCTTTTTAAGTACTTCAACTGGTAATTGTTGAACATTGAATTTGTAGTATTTAAATAGTCACCTTCTATCAATGCTGATATACGATCACCAGATGGCAACTGTTTATATGCATTAACATTGGCGAAAGTTGTAAGTGAATGACCGAATCCATATGTTTTAGAAGACAATCGGTTTACACCAAAATCATTTACAAGTCTGTTTCTTGAAGAGGAGAATATCGTATCTAATATTGCTTCTGTACTACCGATTGTTGATGGGTCTGCATTGAAGCGTGCTGAACGGACAGTTCCCCAATTATCAAATTTATTGTAATTTAAGCTTATGGTTGATTTTAGGAAAAAGGGCGTTGAAATCTTTAAATTATTTTGAAAGTCATAAATAAAGTTCTTGGATTTAACATCTGAGATGCTACGATTAAAGTTGTTTCCTCCAGTTAAGAAAGATTCAGCTATCATTTGACTGATATTATGTGTATCTCTCCATGTGAAACTTGTAGACATATTATTTTCCAATGTGTTTTTTTCATTGCTAACAGCAGCGTTGAGACCTACTGTTCTTTGTATAACTTGACCGTTTGGTAGCTTGGTTGGATCCCAATCTCCCTTTTCTCCGGGTTTGCGGTCTTCATTCACATTATTAATGTTTGAGAAAATAGATAACTGCAATCGTGGTGTGAAATATAATCCGAACGCTTTGGTTGCATACCTGCTGTTCGTACCACCAGCAATATCAAAGTTAGCTATAAAAGTTTTTTCATATTTTTTCTTTAGTGAGATATCCATGATGTAGTCTTTCCTATCAATATCAACACCCATAGCCTGGCTTCTATCAGTACTTTTTTCAAAGACCTTTAGATTTTTAACAGTATAGTTTGGCAAATTTTCTATTAATTGTTTGTTATTTCCCTTGAAGAAATCTTTACCGTTAAGTGTAAGATAATCTAATTTTCGACCATTGATGAATATTTCTCCATTACTATTAAGTGTGGCGCCTGGTAATTGTCTGATTAGCGCATCAAGCATACTTCCCTGAGGGAGATTGAAGGCATCTGCATTATATATAATAGTATCACCCTTCATTACCATCTTAATTTTTGTACTCTTAACAACAATCTCGCCTAACATATGCTCTTTATTTTCCATTCCTTTTCTCTTGATAGGAATGTCTTGCATGTCAATGCTTGTGTTTCTACTTTTGAATAGTAGTTCTTTGTCGACAAAAGTTGTAAAATAATCAGGATGTTCTATTTTAAAAATGTATTTTCCCTCACTCAAATTCTTTTGCATATAGAAATAGGAGTCGGGATGAACAGCTTTATCGTTCCATATAAAGGTGCGACATGTATCTATTACTGTACTATCTGCTGATAGTAAAGTTAGTTTAACATTTGATATAGGGAGGTTTGTAAAAGAGTCTACAATACGACCATGAATAGTATAATTTCGTGTTGGGGAAAGTAATACTTTTTTTTGATAAGCTGATATTTGTTTTGGTAGTAATATTAATAAAGCAAGTAAGACGACTTGTGCCCATTTTAGGTTTTTCATATTCATATTTTTTATAAATGAAGAGTATGTTTGATTATTTTAATCACCCCTTTAGCCCAATTTACATTGGTCTAAAGAGTATGTGATATAATTGTTGCTATAACTTAAAAGAAATAGGAAGGTTATATATAGCTTTTATAGTCTTATTTTTGGTGTTATTAGGTTTATCTTTTGACATTTTTTCTATTTCTTGTAAATCCTTCTGATTATATAAAGTGTCTTTTATATGCGTTACATTCAGGGACGAAACAGAACCTTTTGCGTCAACAGCAAAAGAGATATTATATATACGTACATTAGTACTTTTTTCTCTGGTAATTCTGAATCTTTTATGTCAACATGAGAATCTTTGATTACATTACTCGGAGCAGTATTATTTATAGCTTTCTTTTTGGCAATAGCATTTATTTTATCATGTGACACCTCATGTACTTCTTCTTTGAGCTTTTTAATATTATCTTCTTTTGAAATCTTTGATGAAAAAAATGGTTTCTTTTGAAGTGCATTGTTTGCTTTTGTATAAATAGGTACAATCACTTCATTATTTACAATTTTGTTTGATACTAATGAGTGCGCTACACTCTCAATATTTTTGACGACTAATAGTGTAGCTATTGCTGGAATAAGAAGGGCATATTTTGCCTTTACTATTACTCTTGATCTACGTTTGTTCATCATTTTTATGCGCTTTTTAAGAAGCAAAACATTGAAATTATTTAGAATAGTAGGTGTATTCTTATGATAAGTCATCCCCAACAAGTGATATTGGTAACTCTTTTGGTCACATCCTACTTGCACAACATGAAAATCTGCAAGGTATTCAAGATTGAGTCTGATTTCTCTTTTTAATAACCATGCAAAAGGATTGAACCAACATACGATAGTAAATAATTCAGATAGCATAACATCTATGGAATGCTTCTGTTCTACATGACACTGTTCGTGAATTAATATTTCTTGTAGTTGCGATTCATACAGTACTTCTCGATTAATAAAAATCCACTGGAAGAAAGAAAAAGGGCTCCCATTTTTCTCGATAATGTGTACCTTAACCCCTTTAATGATACTTACCTCTGTTTTTCTTGCTAATCTGTATATTCCAATGAGTTGAATTACAAAGCGTAGCAGAAAGATGCAAACACCACCCATATATATCCACAAAAGTACAGTATTCCATGACAGCACCGTGGCTTTGGATGGAGGAGAAGGAGCTTCTGACAAGACAGTTTCAGCATATGTATTAGCCATATTTTGAGTAGCCTCACGAATACTAATCCAATTACTAAAATCAGCAAAAGGGACTAATAAAGCTATAAGGTATATATTCAACAACATAAATCTTCGCCAGCTAAAGAAAGTATCATTAGTAAACAATAGGCGATAAAAACCATACAAAAAGATGGTAATAATGTTTATTTCAACAAGGTATGAAAGCATAATCCAAATATTTTTTATACATTATCTTTAATGCAGGTAGCTGTTATATCATAGTGTTACTCTTTTCCTTTCTCTATCTCATGAATAATGTCTACCAAATCTTTAAACGATAGATCCTCCTCTTTGGCAAAGAAACACACCATCTCTTTAAATGAATCTTTGAAGTAATCATGTACAAAACCTCTCATAAAGCGATGCTTGTACTCCTCTTCCTCTATGGCTGGTAAATAACTGTATGCAATGCCCTGCTTTTCTTGGGATATATACCCTTTTTGTTTAAGGTTCCTCATAACAGAAGCTACTGTGGTGTAAGGAGGTGTAGGTTCTGGGAGTTCCTTTAGAATCTCTGTTACCGTACATTTTTTTAGCTTCCACACTTTTTGCATAATTGCTTCTTCTTGAATAGATAATTTCTTCATATAAAATTTATAATGCTTTTTTTTGTTTTACTTTCAAAAATGTTGTTTGTTACATAATAACACATAGTGCAATATTTCAAATGCGCTGTAAAGCTACTAAATTTTCGTAGATAACGGTAAAGTTCCTTAGGAAAAAAAGTGAATGTGATGCTCTATTATATTTATTTAACCAATTTGAGCTTGTAGAATTCAACCGATAGCAAACACTGCTACAATCACTATTGTTAACAGATACATGAATTCCGGTCACTTCTGTTATGTAATATATTCTCCTAACTTATTGATTTGTAGAATGTTTACACTAAGTATTAAAAGTGACAGCAAAGTAAAATAAAAATTATTATAGTATTATAGGTATATTTCTGTATGAAAAGAGAATGTCCTCAACAGTCCTCCAAAAGTTCTACTGAGCCGGGATGTTGCGTCAGCGGTTTGATGGTAATTGGTATAGAAAGCAAAAGAGTTGTAATCATTTAATTACAACTCTTTTGTGGGTAGTGATGGATTCGAACCACCGAAGCTAGAAGCAGCAGATTTACAGTCTGCCCCATTTGGCCACTCTGGAAACTACCCAAAATGGTGGGCGTTGACGGATTCGAACCGCCGACCCTCTGCTTGTAAGGCAGATGCTCTAAACCAGCTGAGCTAAACGCCCTTACTTTTCGTAAGCGGTTGCAAAAGTAGTCATTTTATTTGAACTGTGCAAACTTTATCAAGTTTTTTTGTTCTTTTTCTTTGTATAGCATAGGATTATAGTTTAAGAAGTTGATTTATTATGATGATGGAGACAAAAAATCCCTATGAGTAAGGTCATTGCTCATAGGGAGAGAGATGTCTATATAATAAGGTGTTTAGCCTTTTATAAAGTTCAAGACAAAGAGAATAGCCAAGATGATGAGTGTCCAGTTCAGATCTTTCCACCGACGTGTACAAGTCTTCATGAATACGTATGCGAGGATTCCTAAGCAAATACCATCAGCGATGGAATAGCAAAGTACCATTGTTATCATCGTGATAAAGGCTGGGAAGGACTCTGTTATATCTTGGAGATCAATCTTCTTCACAGAGTCTATCATCAGTACACCTACCATGACCAAAGCACCACTTGTTGCCGCACTTGGGATGAGTAAGAAGATAGGGGATAGGAAGAGAGCAATGATGAAGAAGATACCTACTGTGAATGCTGTTACTCCAGAACGGCCACCTTCCGCAATACCACTGGCACTCTCAACGTATGTTGTCAGCGTTGAACTACCCAACATAGCACCGCAGGTTGTACCGATAGCATCACTCATCATGGCTTCCTTTACATGAGGGATGTTGCCATTTGGTTCAACTATACCTGTTTTATCAGCTAAACCCATCAGCGTACCGATAGTATCAAAGATGTTAATCAATAGAAGAGAGAATACTACCAATACTGTCTTGAGGTTCAGAAGACTTGAGAAATCAAACTTACAGAAGATAGGAGTTATGTCTTGTGGTGCAGAAACAGGTAACCATCCGTTAGGAAAAACCGTTACGCCCATTGGTATACCGATAATTGTCGTGATGATGATACCCCAGAACAAAGAGCCTTTGACGTTTCTTGCCATGAGTGCACCACTGAGTAAGATAGCGATGATACCAAGAATACAGGTAGGTGTGAAGGCTCCTAAGCCTACGAGGGTTGCATCGTTATCAACGATAATGTTTGCATTCTTCAGACCGATAAAGGCAATGAACATACCAATACCAGCTGATATGGCATAGCGTAAATTCGTTGGGATGGCATTGAGAATCATCTCTCGCACATTGAAAAAGGTAATTACGATGAAGAGAATACCCTCAATGAGCATGATGGCAAGCGACTGCTGCCATGTAAACTTTAATGATACGCAGAGTGTATAGGCAAAGAAGGCATTAAGACCCATAGAGGGTGCCTGTGCAAACGGTAGTTTTGCCATAAATGCTAATAGCAATGTAGCAATGGCAGCAGCAAGAGCTGTACCCGTGAAGAGCGCTCCCTTGTCCATACCAGTAGTCGCAAGGATACTTGGATTAACTGCTAAGATATAGCTCATAGTTAAGAATGTCGTTGCTCCAGCAATAATCTCAGTGCGGAGCTTCATCGACTTGGGGTTAAAGCCGAGGGCTTTTTCTAAGAAAGTCATCATTGTTTTAAGGTTTAAATACTCTTTAGTTTATATTGATGTTTTATTTATCCAATCATCAAGAATCATTCTCGCTATTGATAAAGGCTCAGGAATGGTTGGTAGGTTGTCCTTTGTAAACCAGGCTCCTTTGGATAGTTCGCTTTGTTGTAGATGAATGTCTCCACCGTCATAATCGGCATTAAAGCCTACCATCAGACCACAAGGATAGGGCCAAGGTTGTGAACCAAAGTAACGAAGATTCTTTATTTCAATCCCTGTCTCCTCTTTTACCTCACGATGTACGGCTTCTTCGAGTGTTTCACCAGTCTCAACAAAGCCTGCTACCAGTCCATAGAAATCAGTTTTGAAGTTACGAGCATGTACCAAAAGGACTTCGTCGCCTCGGTGTACAAGAACGATGACTGCTGTTGCTAACTGTGGCCATACTTCTTTTCCACAATTCGTACAACGCTTTGATATATCGGTGTGCATCTTCATCGGTGCACCACAAACGCCACAGAAGTTAGTGTTATTATCCCAGTAAAGTAGTTCATGACACTTACCAGCCTTGAGATAAAGTTCTTTGGAAAGGTGGTAGAAGGATGGACGTAAGCCACACATCTCATACAGAGGATTGTCTGTAATTGGTTGGTCGATCATGACTGCCTTCACTTCTGTACCGTCTTCTATTGGTGTGACGTTCAGTACGTGTGTCCAAGGATGTAGTGTTACTGGAGCTTCTTCAGAAAGTGGAATGGTATAGCCTTTACCCACTTTCTCAAGCATGATATCTGTCTTACAGAAAACAAACCAGTATTTCTTCATTGGTCTCAGTATTATTTTTTGCCTAATTCTATTAACCTTAAACTCTAAACTGTCATTATGTTTATTGCTCTTTGGTTACTTTCCCTTCTGATTTGTTTATTCTCCAAAAAGAAGTTTACGGTCACGTGCTGCAGCTGGAACGGTCCATGTCTCTGGAATAAACTTCCAATTATGGTTTGGCTGTGGATTCATCACACCAGCTTTCTTTATCTCTTCCATTAAATAATGGCGTTGGTCTTTTGGACTTTCCCAAATGATTCGACTCTTCAAAGAGTCACGTGGAATACCAGCACCCTTGGTTAATAACTCGCCACCACCATTAGCACGATAGCTATTAACTGCTACTGTGTACCATTTATTCTCATCAAATGGTTCTCCATTACTCATGCGAAGGATACGTACCTTTTGTCCATCAGGTTTTGTAACATCGACTTCATAATCAATGCCAGCTGCTGAATCAAAGTTGAATGAGAAGTTCTTGAAGCCAAGACGTTGTGCATCATTCTGGGTATTAGATAGTAAAAGAAGATGGTCTTCAGGGTTCTTCATCGTGTTACACCACAAATCATAACTCATCTCAAGATGCTTACGAATCTCCTTACCAGTCAAACGCATGGTGCAGAGGTTGTTCTCATACTTATAAAGATTGAACATATCTGCAACAGTGATAGGACCTGCTTTGATAGATGCGTTGAATAATAAAGGTGCATTGAAAGCAATATCTGCCTTAGTAATCTCCAACTCCAAGTTGAGGATAAGGTCGTTGAAAGCAGAGTTGCCGAAGTAACTATCTTTTGAATAGATAGTATTTTCAAATCTTCCAATTACCTGATCGCTCCATGCCTTTACAGCATCAATCTCTGGTTGGAAGTGTTGAATGAAAGCATCATCAGCTTTGAGATCCTTTACATCAACTAATTCACCCGTAGCTTTTGTTACGGTGTATTGACGCTTACCTTTGACAGTCTTAGGTCTAAGGGTTAATGTTGCTATCGCTACACGTTGTGCATTGTTAGCAGGGTCAAGACAGATTACGTCTTTACCAACAATATTCTTTTCAATAGAACTATGTGGAGTATGGTCATGACCGAAGAAAACAATATCAAAACCAGGCACTTCCTTTGCTACTTTCTTCGAAGCATCTTCATCGTATTCAGGTGTCTTGATACCTCCATCCCAACCAGAATGGAATAAACCAACAATAACATCTGGCTTCTCTTTCGTCTTCACCTCAGCCATTGTTCGCTTGGCACAAGAGACCATTTCTTCAAAGCGTAGACCACTCCAGATGCTTTCTTTTAACCAGTTAGGTATAGCAGGGGTGAGCATACCAATGACACAAACCTTAATACCATTCTTTTTCTTGATAGTATAATAAGGTAAGATATAAGGCTTATTAGTCTTTGTGTCGATAATATTTGCACCAAGGATAGGGAACTTCAGCTCCTTAAACCATTTGTCATAAACCATGTGTCCTGTTTCAATATCGTGGTTTCCTACTGTTGCTACGTCATATCCCATATAGTTAAGCACACTTGCAGCGATGTTAGTCTTCTCTGGTGCAACGTAATTATAATAGTAGGAGATAGGCTGACCTTGTAGGATATCACCATTATCCAATAAATAGACATTGTCTTTTCCATCCTTCTTACGCAGTTCTTCTACTAATGTATAGACTCTTGCCATAGAACCGCTCTTAGGCTTTCGAGTGATGAAATCGTATGGAAAGAAAGAACCATGTACGTCAGTTGTTTCGATAAGTTTGATGGTAACATCCTTCTGTTGTGCCATAGTTGAAGAACTGAGTCCTAACATAATGGAAAGTACTATTGTTGAAAGTTTCATAATCTTAATTTTAATTCAGCTACAAAAGTACTAAATTCTACGGAAATAAACGAACTTGTCTTGTTATGTTTCAAAGTATGTTTGTAGCTTGGGGGAGTTGAGTAGGGGTGTTTTCAAGGTCAATAGGGAATTGTTTAATAATCTTTTGTGTCGTATAAGAATTATGCTGGTGATAGTACGAAATATGTCAGAAGCACACAGGCTAAACCCTTTGAACGTCCTTTTAAGTATTCTATCTTATATCGTTTTGAATAAATACTATGAACCTTCTCTATGGTTAAAGCTGTGTGCTCCTGTTTTTTAGTTGCGTTTGATAGGCGTAGAAAACCTAAATAACGCCTTGCGCCATCATTGCCTTAGCAACCTTGATAAAGCCTGCAACGTTAGCACCCTTTACATAGTTGATATATCCATCGGCTTCTGTACCATACTTGACACAGTTTGCATGGATATCATCCATAATCTGATGGAGTTTCTGGTCAACCTCTTCACGACTCCATTTTAGTCGTCCTGAGTTCTGACTCATCTCAAGTCCTGATACAGCTACACCGCCAGCATTGCTTGCCTTACCTGGGCAATAAAGCACTTTTGCTTCTTGGAAGACCCTTACAGCCTCTGGTGTTGAAGGCATGTTTGCACCTTCTGTCACAGCGATAACACCATTCTTTACGAGTTCAGCAGCTGCTTCTCCGTTGATTTCATTCTGTGTCGCACATGGAGTTGCGATGTCAGCCTTCTCAGACCAAGGTCTTCCTCCTGGAACATACTTCACATTATACTTCTCAGCATACTCACGAATACGTCCACGCTCAATGTTCTTAAGTTCCATTATATAAGCTAACTTCTCCTCATCTATACCATCTGGATCATAGATGTAACCATCAGAATCGGAACAGGTAAGGGGCTTAGCACCTAATTCAAGCAACTTTTCTATTGTGTACTGTGCTACATTACCCGAACCAGAGACGAGGACAGTCTTACCTTTAAGGTCAATATTACGAGTCTTGAGCATGTTCTGTAAGAAGTATACATTACCATATCCTGTTGCTTCAGGACGGATGAGGGAACCACCGAACTCCTGACCTTTACCTGTAAGGATACCAACAAACTGATTCGTCAGTTTCTTATATTGTCCAAACATATAGCCAACTTCGCGTCCACCAACACCGATGTCACCAGCTGGAACGTCACAGTCTGGACCAATGTAATTCCACAATTCTCTCATGAAAGCCTGACAGAAACGCATTACCTCTGCATTTGACTTACCTCGAGGAGAAAAGTCTGAACCACCCTTAGCGCCACCCATAGGGAGTGTTGTTAGTGAGTTCTTGAATGTCTGTTCAAAGGCAAGGAATTTTAAGATAGACTCATTAACTGATGCATGGAAACGTAATCCACCTTTGTAAGGTCCAATAGTGTTGTTATGCTGTACACGAAAACCCATATTAGTTTGTACATTTCCCCTGTCATCAACCCAGTTTACACGAAACTTTATGATTCTGTCTGGCACACAGAGTCGCTCGATAAGATTGGCTTGCTCAAAACCTGGATGTTTATTATATTCATCTTCGATCGTATCTAATACCTGTGAAACAGCCTGAATATACTCTGGCTCATTTGGAAAACGCTGTTTTAATCTCTCTACGACTTCTGTTGCTTTCATAAATAGTTGTTTTTATTATTATACCCTGAAATGTTTTATGTCATATATTTACGCTTGTTCACCTTGCAAAGGTAATACTTTTTTGCTAAATTACTTGTCATTTTGTCGTAAAATATTTGGTTATAGTGTTAATTAGTTATCCTTAGTTTCTATTATAAAGTATCTTTTTGTAACGCTATTAAATCTCTTTTTTCTCTGGTTTTCAGTGTCGTTACGTGTCAACAATTCCCTTGTTGTTTGTATTCTTTCATTGATTTAATAGACAAACAGAAATCCTTTTCGCAACAGATTGGATGTGTGGATACCCCCTTTTCTTACCTTTCATTCCGAAGGTCAGATTGCTCTTCAATTTTACAACATATATATGTAAATCAAATACCTTATTATACTAAACTTTTTTTATTTTAGTTTGCTGTCACATTTAACATTTCGTATAAAATATTGTAAGCTAATTAGTTACATACAACAAGGTGATGACAGTAATGACAGGAAAATTATTTTATACGAAAAAGCTATGTTTTATTTTCGATATAATTCTTTGCTCTTTAATCACATAAAATATCTTGCACCTAAAATATATTTCTATTTTGTTAGTGTATGGGTATATACTCTGTTCATGTCAGCCGAGGAACGCAGCCTCCTCCAAGTGCTCACTCCCATCAATAACTATAAACTCACTTTCCATATACTGATTTTGGCATGTCTTTAAGTCTATACCTTTGTTATGAAAATCATTTAATGACCCATATAATCATAGTGAACTTTATCTCGTTAGGCGCACCCTTTTCTTTTTGAGCGGGGCTGGGAGGAGGAGACTTCAAAACTTTTCTGTCAACTATTTTCGCTCCTCTCATGTCTAATACATGCTCGTCATAGTTTAAGAAGACGCTCTTCAATGTTTAAGAACATGCCCTTCTTGCGTGTTGAAGACGCCCTTCTATGATCAAGAGAGGCGTCTTCTTTGAGGTTACGTGTAACATCTTGATTTGTTGTATGTTACAAAGTCGTATTTAAGAGATAATATACTTCTACTTAGAGAGAGTTCAGTTTGATGCAATGTAGTGATTTTTTACGAATACATAGGGCTCTTAGAAGCGTCGAGTGATAGTTTTCTTGTAAGTAGGAGAAGATGGTTTTTCTTCCTTTCCCTTCCTTGCAATGAGGAGTTTGATTACAGAGTTACCCCCATAGAAGATGTTGATGAGGCTAAAAAAGGTGCTGTTATGCGTATCATTCATTAATGGGCAGGCGGGAATAAAACAATGCCCATAACCCTTGTTCTTGGGTTATGGGCATTATATAATAATGTGTAAGCACACTTGTTTTACTTCTTACCAAGTCCACGAAGCCACTTCAGAGGCTTTTTAATAAGCGCCTTCAAGCCTGATTCTTTGTTGGATGTTGATGGTAAATCCTCACGAATATCATATTTCGTACTCCTTCTTACAGACTTGTCTTCTGGTGTACGCTGGCGGTTGTTACGTTTCTTACGCTTATTGTTAGGCTTCTTGTTCTGCTGATTGGTAGTGTTTTCAGCATTACCTTTATTATTAGCAGGTTTTCTGTCATTGCGCTTCTCGTTCTCAGCTTTTGGCTGACGCTCCTGCTGCTTACCCTTACCCTGACGGTTATTCTTCTTGTTTACTGGTTTACCCTCAGTTGCTGCAGGCTTGTTATCTTGCTGCTTTTGAGTTTTATTATTCTGTTTGTTTCCAGCCTTACGCTCCTGTTGGTTCGCGTTGTTCTCGTCAGTGTTGTTCTGAGTCTGTGGTGTAGGACGTCTGTTGCGCTGCTTGTTGTTTCCCTGTTTCTTGTCCTTATGACTCTGATGATCACGGTCCTTACGGCGGCGGTTCTTGGCACTATTGCCACCCTTCTTAGGTTTTCCGTTGCTCTTATACTCTGGTCCTTCACCAAGGTCAGCTGGTAGTTGTGCCTTCTCAATCTCCTTCTCTAAGAATGATTCAATCTGTTGGAAGAAATAGATATCATCTTCGTTCACAAAGGTAATTGCCTTTCCGTCACGGTCAGCACGTGCTGTACGACCGATACGGTGAACATAATCCTCTGCGTCATGAGGTACATCATAGTTGATGACCATTGCGATATCGTCGATATCAATACCACGTGCAACGATGTCTGTAGCAACCAGTACATCTATTTGTCCGCTCTTGAACTTAAACATAACGTCATTGCGCTGTTCTTGATCGAGGTCGGAATGCATCTCACCACAGTTGATGTGCATACGATTGAGCGATCCTGCAATCTGCTTTACCTTCTGTTTTGAACCCGAGAAGATAATGACACGTTTGAGGTCGCCAGCCTTGAAGATATCCTTAATGATACCCATCTTCTGTGTCTCATAGCATACGTAAGCTGTCTGCTGAATCTTCTCTGCAGGTTTACTAACAGCGAGTTTAATCTCAACAGGATTCTTTAGCAGTGTCTTAGCAAGTTCTTCAATCTTCTTAGGCATGGTAGCAGAGAACATAATTGTCTGACATGTAGCAGGCAATTTCTTTGCTATTGTCATGATGTCATCCGCAAAACCCATGTCGAGCATGCGGTCAGCTTCGTCAAGAATGAAGAAGCTCACCTTAGATAAGTCTACGTTTCCAAGAGAGATATGAGAGATGAAACGGCCCGGTGTAGCAATCACTACGTCTGCTCCCAATGCGAGACTCTTCAACTCCTGGTCGTATCTATTACCATCATTACCACCATAGACAGCAACACAAGATACACCATTAAGATAGTAGGCAAAGCCCTGCATACCTTGATCAATCTGCTGTGCCAACTCACGTGTAGGCGACATGATGACACAATTAATTGCTGACTCAGGGTAGCCACCATCAGCCAGTTTAGAGAGAACTGGGAGTAGGTAAGCCGCTGTTTTACCTGTACCAGTTTGGGCAACACCCAATACGTCGTGTCCTTTTAATATTTCGGGAATGCACTTCTCCTGAACTGGAGTACATTCATCAAAACGCATGTCATATAGTGCGTCAAGTACGTTATCGTTTAAATCTAAATCTTCAAAATACATATTCTACTGTTTTGCCCTTCTTCAATGAGGGTAGTTTTTACTTTTGTTTTGTCCGTCTTTTTAGCTTGGTGCATGCCTATAGCAGAAGTAGGCGATGATAGCAAAGATAATATTTGGTATCCACGCTGCCAATATAGGCGGTGTGTCATCCTTAATAGCAAAGGTTGCTGAAACGGTTTGGAGCATGATATAGCCGAAACTGAGTGCCAAACCGATTCCAAGATAGAGTCCCATTCCACCTTTCCTCTTACGTGAAGAGAGGGAGAGACCAATGATAGTTAGGATGAAGGAGGAGAACGACATCGCTATTCGCTTGTGGAACTCAACCTCGTATTGTACTACATTACCAGAACCACGGCTGGTCTGCTTGGAGATATAGTTTAGTAGTTCTGGGGAGGTAAAGGTCTCCTGTTGACCTTTAGAATAGACAAGGTCGGTCGGTTCCATGAGTAGTACGGTGTCCTTTGAGGCTCCACTTTGGATATGCTCCTTTAGTCCTTTCAGTGTACGTATCTTCCAGTTACTTACCTTCCAATGATACTTTGTGTCAGCAACCGTATCATACTGAATCTCCATTGCAGTCATGTGGCTAACAATCTTCTTGTTTTTAGTCTTTACAAGTGAGAACCCATAGCCCCGTTTATACTGGTCGTCGTAATGCTGAATATAAGCGGTAGTATTTTTTGCAACAAACAGTTGTACGTTCTCTGCCGATGTGTTCTTTTTAGAATTACGATAGAGAGACTCGAAGTTTTGGCGAATAACAGTCCCATGAGGTATCACAAAACTGTTAAGATAGAATGTTAAGCCTGCGATGAGCACACATGATATCATGTAGGGACGCATCAGTCGTCTGATGGAAACGCCAGCTGCCATCATTGAAATAATCTCTGAGTTACCTGCCAGTTTAGAAGTAAAGAAGATAACTGCAATGAATACGAATAGTGGTGAGAAGAGATTGGAATAGTAAGGGACGAAGTTGGCGTAGTAATCAAAGATGATTGCTCGCCATGGGGCATGATATTGCGTGAACTTAGAGAGGTTCTCGTTGAAGTCGAACACAATAGCAATGGAGATAATCAATAAGATAGCATAGATGTATGTACCTATGAATTTCTTAATGATATACCAGTCCAGAATACCGATATAACGCGAAGGGGAGAGCATCTGAAGTAGATGTCCTACCTTCTTCAAGACGGGAAAGCGTGTAATCACACGTAGTCCGAAATGATGAATCAGTTTCTTAACTTTATCAACAATCTCTTTAACCTTACTCATTTGGTTTCTTCTTAAATTCTTCTTCCTAACTGTTCAATGACAGAAGCTTTCCACTGTACGAAGTCACCTTGCTCAATATGTGTACGTGCATCCGTGACGAGGCGGAGATAGAACGCAAGGTTATGGATGCTGGCAATCTGCATTGCGAGCAATTCTCCTGCCTTGAAAAGATGATGGAGATAAGCTTTACTTGTGATAACATCAATATCGCAGCCGTCAGGATCAATCGGTGAGAAATCGTTTTCCCACTTCTTATTCTTCATGTTCATCGTACCATTGTAGGTGAAGAGCATCGCATTACGGCCGTTGCGGGTAGGCATAACGCAATCGAACATATCCACACCGCGCTCAATAGCTTCAAGAATGTTCTGTGGTGTACCGACTCCCATCAGGTAACGAGGCTTGTCTTTTGGAAGAATCTCATTGACAACTTCTATCATCTCATACATTACCTCTGTTGGTTCACCAACTGCTAAGCCACCGATAGCATTACCATCTGCACCCTTGTCAGCCACAAACTTTGCTGCTTCGCAGCGTAAGTCCTTGTAAGTACAGCCCTGAACGATAGGGAAGAGACTTTGGTTATGACCGTAGAGTGGCTCCGTCTCGTTGAAACGTTTAATACATCTGTCAAGCCAACGCTGTGTCATTTCCAAACTCTTTTTGGCATATTGGTAGTCACTCTGCCCTGGAGGACACTCGTCAAAAGCCATCATAATATCGGCACCAATAATTCGTTCGGTATCCATCACGCTCTCTGGTGTGAAGATATGCTTAGAACCATCGATGTGACTTCTGAACTCACAGCCCTCTTCTGACAGTTTACGAATACCTGTCAATGAGAAAACTTGGAAACCACCAGAGTCCGTCAGGATCGGACGATCCCAACCATTGAAACCATGCAGACCACCTGCAGCCTTGATGATATCAAGTCCTGGACGCAGGTAAAGGTGATAAGTATTACCCAAGATAATCTGTGCCTTGACCTGTTTACGCAACTCCTCAAAGTGTACACCCTTAACAGAACCGACGGTACCAACAGGCATAAAGATAGGAGTCTTTATCTGTCCGTGGTCGGTTGTGATGATACTTGTGCGGGCATCGCTGGCATTATCTGTATGTTGAAGCTCAAATGTCATTATTTTGTTTCCTCCTTCTTTTCTTCAACAATCGTAAAGTCTACTGGATGTTCTACCTTTTCATCGGTCAACGCAAAGTCCCATACCTGCTGAATGTTCTCAACGAAGTGGAATTGAAGACCCTTACGATAAACCTCAGGAATCTCCTCAACGTCCTTTTTATTCTCTGAACACATCACGATATCAGTAATTCCTGCACGCTTAGCAGCAAGTATTTTCTCCTTAATACCACCCACAGGAAGAACCTTACCACGTAGGGTTATTTCACCCGTCATAGCAGTGTTCTTACGCACCTTACGCTGTGTAAGTGCTGAAGCAATACTTGTTGCAATCGTTATACCAGCTGAAGGACCATCCTTTGGAGTCGCTCCTTCTGGTACGTGGATATGGATATTCCACTGTTCAAAGATGCGATAATCAACGTTCAATGCGTTGATATGTGCCTTGACATACTCCAATGCAATGACAGCAGACTCTTTCATGACATCACCAAGGTTACCTGTCAGTGTTAACTTACCTGCTTTACCCTTAGAAAGAGAGGTCTCAATAAAGAGAATCTCACCGCCAACACTGGTCCATGCAAGACCTGTTACCACACCAGCATATTTGTTGCCCTGATAGATATCACGTGTGAAAGGTGGCTTACCTAATAAATCCTCCAACTTATCAGGTGTAATCTTCGTATAAGGAAGTTGCTTATCCATTGCCTGCTTGAAAGCCAACTTGCGCATAGCTTTGTTGATTTGCTTCTCAAGTTGACGCACACCACTTTCGCGAGTATAGCTTTCAATAATCTTCTCCAACGTTGCCTTGGCAAATTTTGGTTTCTCTTCTAACTGGTCTAAACCTGTATTTTCCAGTTCTTTTGGTACGAGATGGCGCTTTGCTATCTCAACCTTCTCTTCCGTGATATAGCCTGAAACCTCAATAAGTTCC
This sequence comes from Prevotella sp. C561, assembly GCF_000224595.1. Classification (NCBI taxonomy): domain Bacteria; kingdom Pseudomonadati; phylum Bacteroidota; class Bacteroidia; order Bacteroidales; family Prevotellaceae; genus Prevotella; species Prevotella sp. C561. The sequence continues at coordinate 128,446 of NZ_JH114145.1, forward strand.
ATGCGGTCGAGTAGTGGACGTGGGATTGTATTGATGTCATTGGCCGTTGCAATGAATAAGACCTTTGATAAATCGTAGTCCATATCCAAGTAATTATCATGGAAGGCATTGTTCTGCTCAGGGTCGAGAACCTCCAACAAGGCTGATGAAGGGTCGCCGTTAACAGTGTTCTGAGTAACCTTATCAATCTCGTCAAGGATGAAGACTGGATTTGATGAGCCTGCCTTCTGGATATTCTTGATGATACGTCCAGGCATAGCACCAATGTAAGTCTTACGATGTCCTCGGATTTCTGACTCATCATGGAGGCCACCTAATGACACACGAACATACTTACGTTTCATAGCTTCGGCTATACTCTTGCCCAAACTGGTCTTACCAACACCCGGAGGACCATAAAGGCAGAGGATTGGTGACTTTAGATTGCCACGCAACTGAAGGACTGCAATATATTCAAGGATACGTTCCTTCACCTTGTCCATACCATAGTGATCTTTGTCAAGAATACGTTTTGCACGCTTCAAATCAAGGTCGTCTTTGGTATATTCATCCCAAGGCAGACTAACCATTGTGCGCAAGTAGTTTACTTGTACACTATAGTCAGGACTTTGTGGATTTAATGTTTCGAGTTTGTCTAATTCCTTTTGGAAAACTTTAGCAACCTCTTCTGGCCACTTCTTGTTCTTTGCCTTCTCAAGCAACTCCTTCTTGTCAGGTGCAGAATCGCCATCCCCTAACTCCTCCTTAATATTCTTAATCTGCTGATGCAGGAAGTATTCGCGCTGCTGCTCATCGAGATCTTCACGTGTTTTTGAGCGTATATCCTGACGGAGATGCTGGAATTGTATTTCACGATTGAGCACCTTCATCAACGAAAACAGACGATCCTTGATAGAGTTCTCTTCCAACATTTGAATCTTGTCAGTCACAGGGAATGGCATTGTTGAGCAAATATAATTCACTGCAATGACAGGATTATTAATGTTGTCAAGTGCGAATTGTGAATCGTCTGGAATGTCGTCACTACCATGGATATATTCCTTTACGACCACCTTCATGTCTTCTACAGCTGTAGAAAACTCTTTGTCCTTTTCTGGCTCAGCCTCTTCTGGTATAGCCACAGTGTATCCCTTCATGTAAGGTGTTGTCGTTGTAATCTTCTTTATCTTACACTTACCAAGACCTTGCAATATCACTGTGCGGTTATTACCTTCGTAATTACCAGGCATATCAAAGGCACGAACGAAGCGTGCATAGATACCTGTCGTATAGATGTCGTCCTCTTGAGGCTCGTTAATGTTGCTATCTTTCTGACTGACAATCGCTATGATTGTGTTTGGATTCTCTTCCAAGTGTCTAACAAGTTCTAATGTTGGCTTCCTTCCAACGAGGATAGGGGAGAGAATCCCAGGGAACATAACGAGGTTACGGGTTACGAAAACGGGTATCTCGCCGTCGACCTGTATGTCTAACTTTGGCATATCACCCTCGTAATCAGTAATCATTTGAATAGAGCTATTTTGTTTCATAAAGTTCTTTTATACCTACTTTTAGCTTGCAAAGGTACAAAATAAAACCGAAAGACTGAAAGAATAATTGTGCTTTAATTGGCTCTCTTGTAAAAAGACTGGTTTATATGCGTGAAGAGATGGTGGTTAGGATGAGTTGCAATGTAAATAAGAAAAACTGTTTTTCGGGGCTTTAAGCTTGCTGTTTGATATGGTTAAACAGCATATATAACAACGCATAAGCTCTTTGAGATAGATGGTAATGTTTTTACCTTATTGTCTATCTACTTCATGCCTACTTGATGTAGAATTCTTGTGTAATATTTTGATACCATTCTGTGCGTGTCCCCTTATCGGTGGTCAGCACTTGTTCTTCCGTCTCACATTGTTTAGTAGCGTCCTTCCCAAATTCTATTAAGCAGCGTTTAGCTGGTTTTGAAGATTTAGTCTTAATGTTTACAAGCTTCAATACTGATAATCCGTTAAATATAGCTTCTGCTTCAAGTATATCTTTGTTGTCATAGGGAATGATAATGGAGAGCGTTCCCTTTGTTTTAAGGAGCCTCTTAGCATAATAAATAAGTTCTTGTGGAGAGAGGGAGTCAGCATGCCTTGCAGTCGTTCTTGACTGTAAAGGATTTTTTAATGAGTTGATGAAATATGGCGGATTACAGACGATTGCATCATAAACGTCCTCAGTACAGGTTTCATGACATAGCTGATAGTCTTGTAGACAACAATTGATGATGTTTATTCTATCGTTGAACGGAGATTGTGAAACGTTAAGCTGAGCATCCTCGAAAGCTCCTTTGTCTATCTCTATAGCGTCAATGTCGGCTAAAGGAAAACGTTGAGCCATCATGAGAGCGATGAGTCCTGTCCCTGTTCCGATGTCAAGAATCTTCTTACCTCCTTGTGCCCAAGCTCCAAGCAATACCCCATCTGTCCCGACCTTCATGGCCGTGTGGTTGTCAACGATATGGAATTGCTTAAAAGTAAAGCCCATGCGCCTTGTTATGGAGTTTCTATATATTTAGTTTGCGAAGCAGATTCTTATTGATTGCCTGTACTTTTCTACTTTGTTTGGTAAGGTCTTGTCTCATCAAGTCAAAGTTGTAGAATATCTCAGAAAAGGCTGTTTGTAACATATTTGGTTGTCTACAGTCCTTCCCACCCTTAGGGTTAACAATGATGTTTATGCCTTTAGGGACAATAGAAATATCTACATCTGCACTTGATGTAATAGGGTCGCCATCATAGTGAATGATGCCTTCGCTCTTACGATGTATGTGTATATGCTTGGATCTGAAGGTCTTTATCTTCAGGTTCTTATCTAATGTCTTATTGAAAAGTTCTATGGCAACTTGTGGCGCATCGATGAGGTCGAATGGTTCCATTATGATAACATCTAACAGTCCGTCGCTCATTGATGCCTGAGGAGCGATGTATGCATTGTTACCATACTGTGAGGCATTGGCTACAGAGACGAGGAAGGCCTTATAGCTATGCGTTCCGTCTTCATCTTCAATGACGTAAGTTTCAGGCTCATAACGCAATCCCTCCTCAAGAACCTTCTGCATATAAGTGATAGGACCACGTTTCCCAGCTTCTGCAAACTTCATAGAAATGAATGCATCAAAGCCCATTCCGCAGGTGCAGAAGAATGGATGTTCGTTAATGATACCGTAGTCAAGTTTCTTAATATCGCAGTAGTTTAGAATGTCAATACACTTCTTAAGGTTCATGGGTAGGTTTAGGTGTCTGGCAAGTCCATTACCAGAGCCACATGGAAGGATGCCCATTGTCGTGTCTGTTTGGGTCAGTGCTCTTCCAACTTCGTTGACAGTACCATCTCCGCCTACAGCAACAACAATATCAATACCATCCTTTGCCGCTTCCTTTGCGAGCTCAGTTGCATGGCCAGCATAACTTGTTTCTGCTATGCAATAGTCAAACCTATCTTTATCAAGCCGTTCTTCAATAAGGTCAGGAATTCCTGCTTTACTGACTGTACCCGATATTGGGTTTAGGATAAAAGTTATTTTTTCTTATTCATTGTGCCAAATAATCAGCGCATAGTTTATTTGTACAAAGATACATATTTGTTGTTTATATCGTGGAGATTAAGAGAGTAAAAATGTTTAAAAACCACTTTTCTAATCAAAAAGACTTTTTTGTCATTCTAAATTAGTATCTTTGCAGCCTGAAAATAATATTTAAGTAGTCATTGACTACACCATATTAAAAAATAATGGGACAATTACAAGACAAGTACAAAAGCTACCGCGAGCCGCAAAAGTTTATGGAGGCAGGTGTCTATCCATACTTTCGTGAGATTACAAGTAAGCAAGGAACAGAAGTAACAGATATTGATGGCAACAAGATTCTTATGTTTGGTTCTAACGCCTATACGGGTTTACCAAACGATCAGCGTGTGATTGATGCTGCTCATCGTGCTCTTGATAAGTATGGTTCGGGGTGTGCTGGAAGTCGATTCTTAAATGGTACGCTCGATCTTCATGTACAGTTAGAGAAAGAACTTGCTGCTTTTGAAGGTAAAGATGAGGCGCTTGTTTTCTCAACAGGCTTTTCTGTGAATGCTGGTGTTCTCGCTGTGGTTGTGGGACGAGGTGATTATATCATCTGTGACGACCGCGATCATGCGAGTATTGTAGATGGACGTCGTTTGAGTTTTGCAACTCAACTGCGTTACAAGCATAACGATATGGAGGATTTGGAGCGTATTCTCCAGCGTCTTCCTAAAGAGGCTGTTAAGTTGATCGTTGTTGATGGCGTCTTCTCTATGGAGGGAGACCTTGCTAATCTCCCTGCAATTATAGAGTTGAAGCATAAGTACAATTGCTCTGTTATGGTCGACGAGGCACACGGATTAGGTGTCTTTGGCCGTCAGGGTAGAGGTGTTTGCGACCATTTTGGGCTGACTGATGAGGTTGATCTTATTATGGGTACCTTCTCAAAGAGCTTGGCTTCTATCGGTGGTTTCATAGCAGGTGATAAGGATACCATTAACTATCTTCGTCATACTTGCCGTACTTATATCTTCTCTGCAAGTAATACTCCATCTGCAACAGCGGCTGCGTTGGAAGCTCTTCATATCTTAGAGCAGGAGCCAGAGCGTCTGGAGCAGTTATGGAAGGTTACAAATTATGCTCTAAAACGCTTTAGGGAAGAAGGCTTTGAGATTGGTGATACAGAGAGTCCGATTATTCCACTCTATGTACGTGATATCGAAAAGACTTTCATTGTTACGCGATTGGCTTACGAGGCTGGCGTATTTATCAACCCTGTTATTCCTCCTGCTTGTGCTCCACAAGACACATTGGTACGCTTTGCGTTGATGGCTACTCATACTGAAGAGCAGGTTGAACGTGGCGTTCAGGCGTTGACAAAGATATTTAAGGAACAAGGTATTATAAAATAAGATACTAATAGATTCTGATAAAGGAACTATAATTTAAGAACGAAGAGATTATTCTTATTGAGTAAGCTCTTCGTTCTTTTTTTATATACTATATATATAAGGTGTAAATGCTTCGATAGGACTACGTCTTATGGTTATCTCTCAGTGGCATGTACGATAGGAGTTACACCTATATTATGTGTAGGGCGATAAAATACAAATTGTGTTCTTTATGTTTTGTTAGTTCTCATATCTGTTTGCTATATGTACTATACTGTCTGTTGTTATGGTAGAAACGATTCTATTTACTCATTATTTACCTATTTTGTGAGGCTTTCCTACTTTTTGTGTTGAGTCTTGATATAGCTGAAGTTGAAGACGAAATATAACGTGTGAGTACTATTCGTAGTTATTATCTCCTTGTAGGAATGATAGTCAGTTGTTGCCTATAGTGGACTGAGAAAGCAAACTACGAATTGCACGAATTAAGCTAAAACGAGGGTAATAAACTTGAATAACACTGGCTGCATAAGATGGAATGCTGTTGTGACAAGCTGAGAACAATGTAAAAAAGATAAAAACTGATATATTGAAAAACCATTACATAGAACAACGTTGAATACTCTCAAAAGACGAGTGTAATGTCTATTAATTACGTGTTTATAACTTACAATAAATCAATTTATTACGAATAACGTTTGAGAACATGCTCTTCTTGCCTCAAGAAGGGCGTCTTCAACATGCAAGAAGAGCATGTTCTCGAACGAAGAAGGGCCTTTTCTTATATCACCTCAGAACCTTGCTTGAAAGAATAGGGGAGTGGTTTATAAAACATCTCTACAATTTTTGCTATCATGTATAGTGTTTCTTCTTACGCTATCAATCATTCTGTGGGGGCTTCTCGGAGAGTTTTCTTCAAAGAGTAATAAGCGGTTTTACATATAAGTAGCGGTTGCAAATCGTTGGATTTACTTCCTCTTCGAGACAACATGTGCTGATTAAAGGGAACAGGAGAAGAGGAAAGTAGCCACAATGAAGCTCTTGTTGGAGGCTAATAAAAGGTCAATGTTAATCGTATTGTTCCACTTGTATGGGTAATATCAATCATTATTTCCCTCTCAGCAAGGATGGTTGACGAGAGAAAAATTAGTAGTTGAGGTGGGGGAGGGGTTACTTCTTCTGACCTTATAAGCTCTATTACGCCACATATCTGAAGCATAAACCTAATCATTATACTCTAATTTTATTTGGAAAGAAGGGCGGTCTGTTCGTTAGATCTTAGTAGATAGGTTAGGAAAGGACATTTTATTTTAGTTTACATGGATATAGAGTGATGCCTTTATTATAGTTTGATAATCAATAGTTTATTTAATATTAGAGCAGAGAAAAGTTAACAGAATAATGCAAAAACATTAATTTTTCTTGAAAAAAACGTAGAAAAGTTTGGCAGTACAGAAAATATATAGTACCTTTGCACTCGCAATTCGGAAATGAGTTAATCATTAAAGAAAAGCAACGGGGCGTAGCGCAGCTCGGTAGCGCATCTGGTTTGGGACCAGGCGGTCGCAGGTTCGAATCCTGTCGCCCCGACTTTTGTCTAACTCTTTAGAGAAAGAGAGACGTTAAATGCGGCAATAGCTCAGTTGGTAGAGCACGACCTTGCCAAGGTCGGGGTCGCGAGTTCGAGTCTCGTTTGCCGCTCTTTGATATTCTGAAAGATATATAAGCTTTTGCTTTTAGTTTATGCCCAGGTGGCGGAATTGGTAGACGCGCACGTTTCAGGTGCGTGTGTTTCACGACGTGCAGGTTCGAGTCCTGTTCTGGGCACTTTTTTATTCAGAATGTCACGGACATGTTGGAGAGGTGGCGGAATTGGTAGACGCGCTACTTTGAGGGGGTAGTGAAAATTGTTTCGTGGGAGTTCGAGTCTCCTCCTCTTCACATAGAATAGTTTAGTAAGTTGTTATTACTTACCTTTTAATGCGGCAATAGCTCAGTTGGTAGAGCACGACCTTGCCAAGGTCGGGGTCGCGAGTTCGAGTCTCGTTTGCCGCTCTTTTAAAGAGAAACATACATAGCATTATCTTTATGAATTTATACTTACGATATTTCGATAATGAAGTATTAGTGCATAGCGTCGATGAAGCGTTAGATTTTCTAAGCTCTATACCAGATATTCAGCTTACTCCAGAGTTGGAAGATGATATTAGAAATTATGCTTCTAATGATGTTTTCTATCCTAAGCGTTATAAGGTGCGCCCACGTGTTTATTTTATTGTGATTAAGACAGAAGCGGCTACGATGATGGACTTCAAGCAAAAGAAGGCGCTTCGTCCAGCTGTTGATGGTATGGCCCGTAAGGATAGTCCTGCTATCATGCACCTTAATGAGGAACGTGAGGGTTGGTATGAAGGTGAACTTGATTTCAAGCGTGTTGTTCTAATCCCTACTTCTGGTAAGCACGAATATCGTGATACACATTTTGTTGCACAGTGTAAGGCTGTTTCTGGATGGGATTGCTATAATCGCATTGTAGAGTACTTAAAAGACAGAGTTGATAATAGAAGTCAATTCCCATCAGCTAAAGGTAAGAATTTCAAGTTTAGATACTTAGGTATGTGGAAGTAATTCCACATTCCTTTTTGCTATTATGCTTTTATGAATAAAGTAATGTTGATTGGCAATGTCGGTCGTGAACCAGAAGTGAAATACTATGATACCGACCAGTGTGTAGCTTCTTTTACGTTGGCTACAACAGAACGTGGATATACACTTCCTAATGGTACTGTTGTGCCTGATCATACGGATTGGCATAATATTGTTTTATTCAAGGCATTGGCTAAGTATGCAGAGAAATATATTCATAAAGGTGATAAACTCTATATTGAGGGGCGAGTACGTTATCGTTCTTATGATGATAAGAAGGGTGTACGACGACATGTAACTGAGATTTATGGTGACAATCTTGAGTGGCTTGCGGCGTCTCGTAAAGCGGAAAATTTGTCTGGTGATAAGACTGATGATAGGTCCGCTGATACCATAGATGAAACTAATTTACCGTTTTAATGGATAGCTTTTTAGTAGATTTTTCTTCTTATATAAGTGTTAATCCAATAGATATCAATGTTGTTGTTGCTATTCTGTTGGTTATTTTACTTCTTCTTTTGTCAGGTTTTGCAAGTGCATCGGAGATAGCTTTTTTTAGTCTTTCGCCTACTGATGTTGAATCACTTGACCCGGATAAAAGTTCTTCGGATAAGCTTATTGAACTGTTAAGGGATGATAGTGAACGTACATTGGCAACGGTGCTTATCACAAACAACCTTGTTAATGTGGCGGTCATCATGTTGTGTAATTACATCTTTGGCAGCTTGTTTACATTTGGTGCCGAATGGTTGCAATTCCTTTGTGTAACCATTTTGTTAACTTTCCTTCTTCTTCTTTTTGGTGAAATTATCCCGAAGGTTTATAGTAGACGTAGACCATTGGCCTTCTGTAGAAAAGCTGTTAAAGGTATTATGTTCTTCCGTCGATTGTTCTGGCCTATAGAGACGATACTTTTGAAGAGTGGTGCTTTTGCTGAGAAGGTTATCCAAAAAGAAAATAGACAATTGTCGGTTGATGAACTTGAACAAGCCTTAGAACTAACAGATAAAGAGGAGATTAAGGACGAGCAGAGTATGCTTCAAGGTATTATTCGTTTTGGTGATGAGACGGCTAAAGAGATTATGACTTCTCGTCAGGATATTGTTGATTTGGATATTCGCTGCTCGTATGATACTGTATTGAAGTGTATTGTAGAGAATAACTATTCTCGTATTCCTGTTTATCAAGATAACCAGGATAATATACGTGGCGTACTTTATATTAAGGATCTCTTACCTCATCTTTCTAAAGGGGCAAACTTTAGATGGCAAAGCTTAATACGACCACCTTATTTCGTGCCAGAAACAAAGAAGATTGATGATCTCTTACGTGATTTCCAAGAGAATAAGGTTCATATAGCTATTGTGGTAGATGAATTTGGTGGTACAAGTGGTATTGTGACACTGGAAGATATCCTCGAAGAGATAGTTGGTGAGATTAATGATGAATTTGATGAAGACGAACGTAATTATACTAAGTTGGCCTCAAATACATATCTCTTTGAGGGGAAGACGCTCTTGAAGGATTTCCTTAAGATTCTTAATCTCCCTGATGATGAGTTTGATGATATTGAAGGTGATGCTGATTCGTTAGCAGGATTACTTTTAGAGATAAAAGGTGACTTCCCTGCAGTACATGAAGTCTTAATTTATAAAGATTATAAGTTTGAGGTCTTAGAAATAGAAGAGCGACGTATTAGTAAAGTAAAGGTTATAGTCTGTGGTGCGAATAACGAATGATGCTGAGGGTAAGGTAACTATCGGTTTGCTGGAGATTGATAAAGGGAAGCAGGCTGAGAAAGAAGGAGTACGTCGTATCCTAAAAGAAATCTTAGGCTTTGAGACATCTGTCTTACATAATGAGGATGGGAAGCCAATGGTCGAGGGATATCATATTAGTATCACTCATACTATTGGTTATGTCGCTGTAATTCTATCTCAAAATTATGAGGTTGGCATTGATATAGAATACTTTTCTAATCGAGTTAATCGTATCGCATCTCGCTTTCTTAGGTGTGATGAAATGTTTACAAATACTTTGGATACGCTTACTGCTTGGTGTGCTAAAGAAACAATCTATAAACTCTTCTCTTCTGAACATTTGGCTTTGCAAGAGATTAAAGTGAATCCACAATTAAGAACTGTCACTAATTTTAGGCAGAATCTTACTTTTGAGTTTAAATGTGAATGTACACCCAAGTATATCTTAACCTATACTTGGTATTAGTTTTATTTGTATTCTTTATTCCTTCGAAGCGTGAATGTAATGCTACAAAGAGCATTGTTTTATTACGAAATAACGCCTTTGTTGGTAAAAAATGTTTAAATAATTAGTATAATTAGACTAAATACTTGACTTTCGTTTCCTTTTTACTTACATTTGTACCAGCCATTTAGTGGATAACATAATATATTTACCAATTAGTCTAATTAATAGGAGGTATTTAACATGAAAGAAAACAAAACACATGAATTCTTCGAAGACTATGACTTCGAGAATCAGAATAGTCGGGAACACACCAACACAGACCAAACGCTTGGTGGAGAGATCTGGTACAACTAAGTTGTATACATATTAGATTATATATAATATAATAAATTAGAACGCACTTATCCTTTTGGCTTAAGTGTGTTCTTTTTAATATGTTCATTATTCGTTTACTATAAAAAGAGGTAGTGCCTTAAAATGACATCTCCTCTCTTTTGAAGAAACTGTCAAAGTTCTCTTTGTTCGAATTATCTATCTTTTTTGCAATAACAGTCGAGCTTTTTTGAAGAAGGCGGTAAGCTTTTATGATGGACTTTTACTCCTCTTAGAAAAACGATTAACCTTTTTCATGCATACAGTCAAATCTATGTTTAATAAGTGGTGTAGCCTTTTATGGTGGTTTAAATCTCTCTTTGAAAAAAGATTAACCCCTTTCTATGGAAATGGAGAAATTTATGTTTAGGAAATGGTCAAGCCTTTTATGGTGAGTCATCACCATGCTTAGAATAATGATTAATTCTTTGCAAGCATACAGGCAAATCAATGATTAAGGATTTGTCATGCTTTTTATAGTGAATCATCACCACACTTTGAATAAGGATTAACCCTTTCTTTGCAAACGGTCAAATCTATGTTTAAGAAATGGCCAAGCCTTTTGTGGTGGGTCATCACCACGCTTTGAACTATGATTTACCCTCTCAACGAAAATACTCAACGATTTTGAAGAAAGAAGTCAATCCTTTTTTAAGAAAGAGCAGACCTTTTGGTAAAATCTATCACCCTTTTTTGTGAAAAGGTCTTACTTTATTTTGCATAAATAGTTGTTGCTTTATGACAAAACTATCGTACTTATTTTTTACAAAGATAATCGAGTTTTTATGAAAGAGCTCGCAATGCTTTTGTAAAGACATTCATCAGTTTTAAAAAGTTAGTGGTTTTTTTACGGAAAGTGTATTGGGGGTTAGGAATAAAAAGAGGGAATGTGTTTATTTTGACACATTCCCTTTTTTTATTTTAGAAATCAACACGCCAAACTCCTCTATCGAATACGAATGATTTGTTAGAATCATCGTTACTTGTCATTCGTAAAGACGTTGGATGCTTTGAATCATTGATAGTTAATGTATAAGTCGTAGGATTACCATTGGTGAGGAAGGTGTTAGCTATATCCTTCAGTCTAAAATTATTATAGAAGTTAGTGCCATTCTTCTCATCAGCTGTTTTAGTTCTCGTAATAAAACCAGAGATGGTTAGCTGATCATTTCCACTTACACTATAATTTACTTTGATATCTCCCCAGCCATTCCCAACGTAAGATGAGAAGCTAAGATAACCTGGCTTGTTACTAAAGAAGAGAGTTACAATAGCATTATTCTGACTTGTTGCGTATGTGGCTACATCACGCCAAATATTCACTTCTGTCGTACTACTATAAGTAGTATTAAATGACCAATCGTCGAGGAAAAGAGCTTCCAATGGAGTTGCTGCACGTGGACAAAGTTGTATTGTCTTGTCATTAACATCAAGCCATTTATCATCAGCAGAATAAGTAAAGCGGGTCATCTTCTTTCCATACAATGGACTCTCTCGAAGAATCTCCATACCTTCTTTTGTATAAATGAAAGGAATCTCTATAGTCTTGCCTTCTTTGCCGACGAAAGTTAACGTGTGATATTTCATTTCAACAGGATATGTCTCATTATCGATGATTAGATTATAACGCTCTGAGTACATTGCTGAAATTGTATTCTTAACATCTGCGAAGAAGGTAGCCCACGTTAGGTTTTCAGGCATTGGAGTTAGAACGACACGATCTCCATGTTTACGACCTTCGAGGACGACACTATCTTTTGAACAAGACATCACACGGAACTCAAAATCGCCTTCAAAACCTTTACCATTTTGTCCGATAGCCTTACCATTCAGTACTCCAACAGGATCAGAATACTTATGTAAAGCGCTATTAAAAGAGTCGAACGAAAGCAAGACACCTTGTCCCTGTTGAATCTTATAATGCGATGTTGCCTTCACATTCTCTGTTTCTTCTTCACAGAAAACATTATTATCTGTTCCAAACTTACAAAGAATATTGTATCCACCGAAGCCACCAGAACCTTGATAAGCCATTCGCCAGCCGTTAGGTGCTGCAGTCAAGATATCTTTTGTATTTTTGATAGACTCAGCAATACGTGCAGCTGAAGGCTTATTAAATGCATCTTCCACTTCTGGTGTGCAAGAAGCTACAAGTATAAATGCCGTTGTAGCTATTAATAACCTATATACATTTTTCATACTTAAATCTTAATTTAAAGTTTCCAGATCCAGACTATTTACTTCGCTTGCACGTCGCAAAACAATGGTACGTAGCTTATCGATATCTACACCCCAAGAGTCCTTTAGATAACTACGAATGATACTCAATTTAGCGAGAATTGCCTTCTTACCAGTTTCGTCACCATTAGCAGCTACTGCCTGAGCAAGTCTTTTCTGCCACATTACATCAGTATCCGTTACATAACATGAGAACACTTCAGCGAAGTCCTCATTGTATTCACTACTTGCATAACCTGTTACGTAACCTTCTTTACCTGCATCTTCGTCTTTTACGTTTACCCAATCAGCAGAGTGATACTCCTTAGTGATTGTACGAAAATCAGTAGAATAATCCTTCAACTGCGTAAGGATATGTGCGAACTCATGATGCATTGTATGGAAATAAGCACGATTTAAATCGAAATCACTACCCGAAGCAAATGGATTTGTTTGTTCAATATATAGATGTGCAGGGTCTAAGTAATTTACTTGAAAGAGATTCACACGAATACCACCTTCAGCAAAACCAAGGACAATAGAGCCGTCATTCTTATGTTGAGCAGAACCAATCAGCTGGAACTCTCTAAAGCAATGTTGTTTAAGAAAGTCAGGTCCCATCAATTCGGTATATGCATCAAGCCACACGTGTTTGATAATCTTTGCCAAGGCAATAGACTTCTTAATATCTGCAGGGCTAACATTATAGCCCATGTCACTATTCTGGTCAATATAAAGATAATTGAACCGAATGTTGTAAGGTTCAGTATAATTTTTATTTAACCACTTATCAAATGCTGTTGAGTCTGTATTCTCCTCTCGTGTAGGGAATATAGAGTTGTTCGCATCAACATCATCATTCGAACAAGCAACAGTCAATGCAGCTATTGCTGCGAAAAGAAATATTTTTATAGTATTCATACATTGTCCTCCCTTTTTTAATTCTCACGTGGATTAGGTTCCAGTCCAGCTTCGATTACATCAGAAGGTAATTGTAAAGCACCTCTGAGGTCACCCGATTTGAAGTAGACAGGATCTTCACCATCAATGAGGTGAGTTATTCTAATACCATAACGTTTGATATCCATAAATCGCATTCCCAGTTGGCAAGTCTCTATACGTCGCATCTGTAGCAAGATATAAAGTAAGTTCGTCTGCGTCTCGTCAATTGAGAAGCCTTGTGGGTGCAATGCTTTCTTAAAGCCAAAGTCCGATTTATTCGTGATCTCTTCTGGTACCAAAGGTACTGTTGCTAAGAAATCATTCACTGATTGTAGAGTCAGTGTAGGACGAGTTGCCGTTACCACGCCATTTTTCTCTACATTAGGAGCACAGTGTGCATTAATCCATAGATTCATATCATTCAGTGCCTCCGTGTACTTCTTCAAGTGGATTTCCGCTTCTGCGCGAACAAGCAATGTTTCGTCAGCTGTGAGCACAGCATCGACAGTACGAATAAATCCTCTACTCCTTGCAGCATCAGTATACTCAAACTCATTAGACAAACGAGGGTAAGCAATCTGCTGGCTATTACCATAGAGTAAGTGCGACTCATAAAGCGTGTTATCAACAGAGCCTGCTCCCCATGGCATCTTTGTCCAGTAGAGTTCATTAAGAATAACATCGTAACCTGAATTAAAACGCTTATATCCTCCATAGAAAGTGGCAGCACCAGCAGAAGACACTGCTGTCTGTAGCATAAAGTTTGCATTCTCACTTGAGTTAATGTAAGCATCGTGAATAGCCCATCTTCCTCCGAGAGTCTTATAACGATAGACTGTGCGTAAGAGAGAAGCTGGCTGAGAGCCTAATGCTTTAGAAGCGTATTCAGCAGCTTTATCCCATTTCTGGTAATAGAGATTAAAGCGTGCAGCAAAAGCGTATGCAGCTTTCAGATTAAAGTGATATTTAGGTACTGTCATATAAGATTCGCTTACATGAGGTAACGCAGCTTCAATATCAGCATTAATATTCTCATAGAGTTCACGAAGTGTACCACGTGTATCTATTGAACGGTTAGGCTCTTTTGGATAAGGCAATCCGAGATACTTATCAGCTTTTGAGTCGTCATACGCCATACAGAAAGCGGTTGCGAGTCGGAACATTGACCATGCTCGACAGAGTAAGGCCTCAGCTTTCACAGCCTCAACATCGCCATCTTTTACCTTACTAAGGTCAGCAATAGCCTGATTAGCATTTCCGATAGCATAATACATCTTTCCCCAGACATGTCGTGGGTCATCGTTTCCTGTAGTATTCACGTCTTTCCAACGAAATAGTTGGTCTTGATTTGTTTGATAATTGAAAGTTTTTCCATTATCCATTACGTTATCACTACAATACTCCATCATATAATCAGTGGACCCATCAGGATAAGCTGACGACACCAACTGTGTAGCCTTTTCAAAGTTGTCTACCTCAGCTCGATCATCAGGCAACTTATCCAAGAAGTCATTACAGGACGAGAATGTAAACAGTAATCCTACTCCTGCCAATAGAATATTTATCTTTTTCATTTTGTAGTTCTCCTAATTATATATGTTTGTATCAGATTCCGAGACGCAATGTCAGTGTGAGCTGACGAGGAACAGGTAGAGCCACACCACCTGCATTATAGAATTCAGGGTCCTGACCATTGAGTTTCTTATCAGAATAAATCAAGAAGAGGTTAGTAGCCTGGAGCTTTAAGCTCAATGAACTTAATGAAAGATGTCTTATCATCTGTACAGGGAAATCATAACTCAGTGATATTTCCTTCATACGAATAAAGTCTCCTTTGGCAATACGCTCCGTTGAGTAGTTGTATGCGTTATAAGCACGATACAAATAGCCATCTTGCTGCAGTGATCTAAGGTCAGCTATAGCAGGGATATTCGTATGCTTCTCATCACCAGCTTCTGTCCATCGGTTACGGAACTCTTTAGGCATGGCAGACATATCAGAATAGCTTGTGCTAAAGAATGGGTCAAGGCGTACCTTATTACCAAAAGCGTAAGTGGCAAAGATACTCAAGTGCCAGCCTTTATAAGAGAATGTGTTACCAAATGAGCCTGTAATCGTTGGATCTGTTGGACCCTCATAGACTAAGTGGTCGAGGTTATAGCTTTGGAAATCCACACCACTTGTTGTAAGGTTGCCATTCTGGTTGATAACCTGTGGTATTCCATGCTCGTTAAGTCCCTTGAAATCCCAAGAGAAGAGTGCACGGTAAGGATAACCTACCATTGTGAAACCGCCTCCACTCACCATTGACATAATACGTGAACGGCTATCAAGGTCGGTTACACGTGTATTTACATGAGAGAAGATAAAGTCAGTTGTCCATTGGAAATTCTTCGTCATGATATTCTTACTTGAGATAGACAGTTCCTCACCATGCGACTTCATACTTGCAACGTTAGCATATTCAGTAATTGTACCCTTCGTACCATTTGTTGTACGTGGACCAATAAGGTCGTAGTTATTACGTGTGTACCAGTCGAATACAACATTCAAGCGGTTATTTAAGAATCCTAAGTCTACACCAATGTTAAACTCATGTTTCTTCTCATAAGTAAGATCAGGGTTAGCAAAGTTCCAAATCTCTAATCCAGACTCTTTATCAATAGCAAAAGGACGCCAGAAATTTGTACTTGTAATCATCACCTGCGAATTGGTAACAGCAGGTTTATCACCCGTCAGAGAGTATGACATACGTAAGGTAGCGTGTGTCATTGCACTCTTAAATGTCTTTTGGAACCATGGCTCCTCATGTGCATTCCACACACCTGACACGTTCCATGTAGGTAGCCATCGAGCCGTGCGAGCTTTACCGAGTCGGTTACTTCCTTCATAACGAGTTGTAAAGTTGGCAGCATAACGTCCCTTCCATGAATAGTTTGCTGTACCGAAGAAAGACACGTCACGGTTGTAGCTATTAGAGAGACTATAATACAACATATTCTCTTCTACAGCATGCTTGAAGTAATGATAGTCGTAATTAGCTAAGAAACCTAATCCGTACTGCATACCCACACCTTCAAAGAAACTACGGTTACGTTTTGTATTGTTAATCTCCATACCTCCATAGAGGTTCAAGATATGTTTCTCGTTGAATACATCATTATAGCTTGCCGTTGCACGGAAGTCCCAGCTATTCATGCGATACTTTGTTTCGTCATAGAAACCTCCCTTAGGTAATACAGAGTATTTCAAAGAGTTAGGCTGGTCTGGATCAAGATACAACCAAGGGTTCGCATTGCGAATAGTAGCGTCGTCCATAGCGCGATAAGCCATAGCCATGTTAGAGCCTTCACGAATCTGGTAAGCTTGAGAAGTGATAGAATACTTATATGCACCAAGGAGAGCGATTTGTACCTTACTGATAGGCTTATACTTCAATTCTGCTTGCATCTTCAAATCGAGAACATCAAAGTCAATGAAATTATTTGCTAACTCATGATGTATATTAAAAGGTGCATAGTTGCGAACATAGAAAGTATTTGGATCTAAGGCACGTGAGGTGTTAATAGCATAAGAATAAGGATTGATGTCAAAGCCACGATTTACCTCACCCGTTACCACGTTTACATCTTGATTAACTGAACCAGGAGCACGTTGCTTACGATATGAAGTGTTACCAATAAGATTTAAGGAAACTTTCTTACTTAGGTTATAGTTTGCATTGACAGAGTAAGTCATACGACGAACCTTGCTCTGCTCAGTCCATCCTGGGTCATCCATGAATGAGAATGATGTGTAATACTGAGCTTTCTCCGTACCAGATGACATAGAGATAGAATGGTTCATTGAGACAGAATTGCTGAAAAGCTCTTTGAACCAGTTGGTATTACGCATCTCTGCTTCACGAAGATAATCATTAATTGCAGTTGGGTTATTTGCAATACCAAATCGTCCGTTAGTTTCATCGTAAGTATTCAGCAGTGTGTACATCTTACCGTAGATACCACTTGTGGCTGCACGCATTGTGCGTGAAAAAGAGAATAAGCCATCAGCAGCCATCTCCTTATAAATACCCATCTGTTCCTGTGAGTTCATGATATTAAATTGTGAGTAGCTTGGACGCATACGCATCGTGAACTCACCGGTATAGCTAATACGGTTATTACCAGCTTTACCTTTCTTTGTTGTCACAACAATCACACCACCCATGGCACGTGCACCATAGATAGATGTTGCAGAGCCGTCCTTCAGAATCTGGAAGCTTTCGATGTCGTCAGCATTTAGTCCTGCAATAGCAGAAGAGATAAGTGTTGCAGCATCTCCTGATGACAAGTTGTCTGCATTGACCTCAGTCACATCTTCCATAATGACACCATCAACTACCCAGAGTGGTTTTGAGGAACCATAGATAGAGGTAGCACCACGCACACGAATCTTCGGTGCCGTACCGAATGTTCCTGACACGTTTTGAACACTCACACCTGCCGCACGACCTTCGAGCGAACGACTCACGTCTGCCATACCATCGAGTTTTGCTTTTGAAGCATCAATCTTGGTGGCTGCACCAGAGAAGAGTCGTTTGTCTTGTTGGGTCATACCCGTTACGACAACCTCCGTAAGCTGATGGTCGTCATTGCTTAGGGCAACCTTCATGCCGTCTTTAGGCGTAAGGGTCTGTGTGACCATACCAATGTAACTGACTACGAGTTTCTTTCCTGCAGGGACATCGATTGAGAAACGGCCGTCTATATCAGTGACAGTACCCGTCGTAGTACCTTGTACCATGACAGACGCACCGATGATGGCTTCTCCATCTCCCTGAGAAACTACGGTTCCATTAATCTTTGTTTGTCCGAATGCTGTGCCTAACGACAGAATCAGACCAAACAAGAATAGAGCAATTCTTTTTTCCATAGATCTCTTGTGATTATTAAAACATTTTTGAATAACTGTCTTGTTAAACTATACGTATTTTATTCTTCGCTGAAATCTTATATTAGAATAGGTATATAAACTTTAAAAGATTGTTTAGGTTCTACAATAGATAAAGAGTATTACGTCTATTGGCCACAAAGATAAATATTATTTATTGAGATTGCAAACTTTTTTTGTCCTATATTACATTTTATATTAAAATTTCCTTTAATTCCATAACTGTATACTTCGTTTCTCCTTAATAAAAGACATGTTTTTTTGAGTGAAAGCCCTTTTGTTCCATTCAAGAAATAAAAAAGTAGTTGACTCTTGCTTTTGTTATTCTACGTTTAACACCTATCATTAAAATTTCTTGCAGTCAGTGTACTCTTTGCTGTGTTTCAGCTGTGAATTTTGTGTCCTACAAATCTTAGTCCTTCTAAATGGTTTTTACTTTTAAAAAGATCTTCATATATAATGAATGGTGGAGTATACAAAAGTAAGAAGGGTTATGTTTCAAGCTCTTTCCCTTCTCCATTATTTCCCTTCGGTCATTGATTGTAGGCGTGGAGAAGAGTAGGAGCAGAGTCCTGTAGATTGTAGGGGTGAGTCTAATAGGAGACGAGGTGAAACTAATTCTTTTGCTCTATACATACAAGGTCATGTCGAGCTTACCCCTGTCCGACATCTCCTTTCATTCAGAAAAGGGTGGGGGAGAGAGTGACTATTTTATCTTGTTGTCAATATTCTTTGTGCCTTCAAATCATACACATGCCCTTTGAGCAAATAGAAGAGGCTTAATTAGATTGCAGAATATGCCTTTCTTGTGTGTTGAATACGCCCTTCTTGGAGCAAGAAGGGCACTTTCTTTAATGCCTTTCTTAACCTATTGATTCTATGTATGTTATAAGCGTTGATTTAATAACCATTATACCCAATCTTAAGGATTTATCATCCGTCCTTTTATAATATCTTTTTATTCTTCTTAGCGATATCTTTGGCATATAGAACAATTATTTTGATACGCTTATAGAGATGTAAGTAAATGTAGTAAGAGATATACCTCTCGCAGAATATAGCAAAGCCTCGCATGTAAAATCATTTCTACTACTGAACGCTATGAATGCCCGAACGAATACGGCATACTCAGGCTCTTTGGACGCAAGCGCATAGAATAAACATTCTACCTGTCAATTGTACGGACGATTTATCTATTTAACCATAGAGAAATAGATAAATCTTACCTTCGTCCAAACGGTCTATCGTTCGAACTATCTATTTATCGAACTATCGGACGATCGATATGTCGAATTGTCGAACTCTCGAGAGTTACCTGCTTTCATTTTCGTTGATATGAAACGAATCGGCACCTTTTCTCATTGCCGCAATCATACCATTCTTATACAGAACATAATATTTTTTTCTGCGACAGCTCCAAATCTGATAGGGAAAGCTAACAGCCTTTGCGCTTAAAGTTTATGAGCTTTCTATGAAAAGCTTATAAGTTATTTACAAAAAGCTTAGGAGCTTTTCAGACTGACAGACTAACTTCTCTTCCTTCTATTTCCTTGCTTTTCCGCGTTGCTTTGTTCAATGTAGTTCTACGCTTACCTTTGCACACAACTATAGTGGCAACAGACTGTATATGAGTTTGTTTGCCGTGTAACAATAACGTAATCAAAACAAAAAGAATGCAATGAAACTTATCATTATCGACCGCAAGGCATGGGAGCAGCACTGCTCCGACTTTGCAGACTTTGTCCATCGTATCGAACAACTCATCGGCAATCCGCCCGAAAAGGACGAATGGCTCGACAACGAAGCCGTATGTCGCAGACTCGGCATCAGCAAGCGTACCCTGCAATCATACAGAGATATGGATAAAATTCCTTATTCAATGATTGGGTACAAGTGTTATTACAAGGATAGTGATATCACGGATTTACTGAACGCATAAAGTGAATGAACTATGGCGAGAACGAAATCGTTACACAGAAAGACTCTCAGACGCAGATGTTTGCACAGCTGATGCAGGGCACATTGAAGAAGTTGGAGCGTTATTGCTTGGCGGCTCGCCCTATGCTTGGCGGAGAGGTTTACCTTACGGGCGAGGAAGTTTGCAGTCTGTTACGTCTGAGTACCCGTACACTTCAAGACTATCGGGACAGCGGAACGATTGCCTATTGCAAAATCGGAGGCAAGATAATCTACAGGCAAAGCGACATACAAGCCATGCTCGAAAGGCACTATTACCCAATACGCAAAAAGGAAGGCTAACAAGGCAAAACGTGTCGTAAGAAGTCATAACTTAAGTCAAGGGTATGGTCAAGAATAAAGTAAATCAATAAGTCAGCTGGTCAGTAAGTTAGTTTTAACTCAGGTCAAAATTGACTCACTGACCAAACTACAGACTTAACTCAGTCGACAAGTTGATAAATCAATAAGTCAATAAGTCATGAAATCGATAAGTCTGAACTTTGGTAAGGAAATAGCAGGAGGTAATATCAACAGTAAAAATATCATTTCTTTATACTGGCAAGATGTGTCTTTGTACCACAAATTGCCATTTGTACCACAAAGACCCTTGCCCCAAATGGGGGATTAAATCACTCCAAGGTCGTGATTAGAAAGCAATGAAAAAGCAGAAACAAAAGAAGCCAGACGGCAGATGTGCCACCTGCCCACGATGGGACAGATGGCACATCAGAATACCGAACCCCGAAGACCAGCAGAAACTTATCAGACTCTACCGCAAGTCGGGAGCAAAGACAAAGAGCGACTTTGTCCGAGCAAGGCTTCTTGGTGAATCTTTTAAGGTCATCACCCAAGACCCTGCAAAAGAACCTTACTTGGAGAAACTATCAGAAGAGTCTGATTACACTCTCTTTTGCTGAACCTAAATAATCATATTCAATAACATTGACATGGTTATCACTATTCACAATTCAATCATAAATCCCAAGAGAAGAGTATAGAGTCCGCTTCACACTTTGATAGTACGATATCAACGCTATTATATAATTTTTTAATTCGAGAAGGGCTGTTACTACTATTGTAATTTCTTTTAGCTGTATGATAGACGTATTCCCATTTCTTATTTTTGAAATAGTATGTAACAGTCAAAGATTCTCGTATACTTCCATCTATCGTCATGTAAGTTTTGTCTCCCAAATATATATCACTTTCACAAATTATCCTATTGTTCTTTATTAAATTGCGCTTTTGAAAATAACAAGGTACTCCGTCCTTTTTTTGCGGATTAACCCAAGTACCTCCCTCAGATGTATAGGAGGGGTAGTATTTCCAAGAAGAATCCAATAGAGGTAACTTTATAATACTCCTTTGGTCGTTAAAATTTATGCCATATCTATTCTGTTTATCAGCACAGCCAAATATTATTAATATGACGCATAAAGAGCAAATCATACATTTTAGTCTTCTATCCTTACTATTTCTGTCCATTTTCATATTTCTTTAATGTTACCACCGAGTCTTATACCTTCTCCTCTCATTTTGTAGGGTATAATGGCATCGTGTTATCCATCATGATTATTATCTTTTCGCAATCGGGAGCCAGACTCCCATCCTGTTGTATTTGTGACAGTATCATTTTAATTATAATTTCCATCTTTATTTTCCTAATATCCATATTTGTATTATAACTTCTTATGAAAGAAGTTACAACATTACCATCCAATAATCCCTTCATAAAATTCTTTTTTACCATAGACCCAAGTATCGTTCATAATAGTACCTGCCTTAGCATTCACTACAAGGTTTTGCAAACGTCTGCGTGTAGAGTAGTAGCTGTAGAAGGTTTCCGCTCCGTTGCAATACTTCAAGTAAGTGCGCTGCTTGGTGATGCCTATTCTTCCACACATATCAATCATTTAATGTCGTTCTTTCTTGTTTATTGCTTGCGGTTTTAATACCCTTATATGGGTGTTAAGAGGTATTTAAATACTAAAGAATATGGGACTCTCATTTCACTAACACTCTACTATGAACATTTCCAATATAGAATTATCTACCACTAAGGAGAATGACCAAACCTTAGGCATTAGGGAATTTATAAGTTCTTCAAAATTATTCTTAAGTACTTCCTTTATTGTTTGCCGTTCTATGCTATTATAAAAGTGCCAAGATAGGTATTTTCCCCAAAGACGAATCGCTTCACGGTAACCATCTGCTTGTATTTGTCTTACATATGTTCCTCCCTTAAATAAAACAATAATATTAAAAGTTTGCAATTCTGAAAGAAGATGACAATGCTGAACAATATATGCTTCTATTATTTTTCCATTGACTTTTTCATATAAGCAACTAATATGATGTAACTTCTTCAAGGGTATTTCCTCTATATCTCCACTATATATATGTTGCTTCGCTTTAGACTTGCTAATATTACCAATATGTGGAAAATCCAACGCGTCAACCCATTGGTTCATTGCAACTTTCATAGAAACTGCATCTATTTGTAAAACGTCTGTTTTTTTCCCATATTGATAATTGGTTATAAAAGTATATTTGTCCATCACCTATTACCTTTATGGTTTCTACTATGGTTTTCACCACTGAAATTTCTACGTTCATTGGCCCGATTCATTTGTCTCTTTAATTTTTCTATTTGCTTTTTACGTAAAATAATTTTATTGTTTGGGGATTAAATGATTTACATTGGCTCGTAGTAATTCCTACATAATATTGCTTTGTGTTGAACTTTATTAGAAGGTTTGAGCCACCCCGATAACCACTGCTGCAATTAATTTCCAGTACTGAGAAATCAGTTATCTCTTTCTCGCAATTCACAATTGTCTTTCTATGATTATACGAGAAACAAACTTATATAAGGATGGCTAATAAGCCGACATTTAATAGTACAACTTTTTTCATTCAATATTTGTTATTCTTTTTTTGACAACTCCGATTTAGATTATTACTATCTAACAAGCCTTTACATATATAGCCTACAACATACTCTATAGGTGTCTGTAGTTCAATATCATTGTTATCTAACAAATCGTTTATTAAATTATTTACTATAGCCCAGGTTTTATCCTGCTCGTATTTTTTATATGGGTGTTGCATAATTTTTTGTTTTATTTTTAGATCCATTTGGTGATATTTGGTTACCATTATAATCAACCCTGTTAACCTTTTTCCTGTTTTAGGATTTGTAACATCATAATGGGTTTTATGTTTTCTGTCTTTTCCCAAATATTTCCTTTTTATTTTTCCATTCCTGTCCATCACGTAATTTGGTTAGTTTAGCTGGAGGTTCTTTAGAATATCTTGGAGTGCTTGAATATCTACTACATTTTCTTGCAGATGCCCTTTCCTATTTTCCTAAATCCTTTGTGCCATTAATAGTCATCATTGAAGCAAGCTTAGTATTGCACTCGACTTGCACGATAATTCACATAGATGGCTTCATGCTCGCCACTCGTTTTCACTGTGCGCTTGCTATCGGCATCGTAGCAATGCGAGAATACATGCTGTTGTCGTCCACTGTAAGCGGATGATTTCTACATTGGCAAATGTATATAACATTCTTGAGAAATCCAAAGAAATCGAAATTTATTTTGAGGTTTTTGTTTTATTGGGTATCTTGCATCCCATGGCTATTTGAGAAGGCTTCGTTTTTCCTAATTGCGACACTCAATTAGAACATATTACCAAGAAGGCATGTTCTGATTATCAACCTCTTGTCGATATTAATATCTCATTGAAAAGTGGCTTTGAAGTGATTTACTAACGAGAATGTAAGAAACTCAATGTTAATTATTGGTGTCCGATAAAACTTTTGGAAGTTATCTGTGTTAGATAAAATAGGCTTAAACTTATGATTTCATTAATTTATTTGGTTATTATAGGGCTTTCCTTGTCAAAAAAGCACATTTTATAATGCTTACAGTTTGAAACTGAAAACCAAGCCCCTGGATAAGTAAAACGGCTGCAACACCGATGGGAAAGAGATACAGAGCTTTCAGTTTGTTTTTTACCGGACAGCAATAATTCCAAAAACTTTTTGTTGGCTCATCATTTTTTTGCGTAAAAATAGCAAAAGGCAGAGAATCGATCTCTACCTTTATACCTAATTGTTTATAACTACATTGATTATCAGATATTTATTCTGATAATTCCCAAATTAAAGCATTACCGTGTTGTATGTGTTTTATAAGATACAACCACTACTATAATACTATTTTTTGCATTCTAGCACCACCACTGTATATATAAACAATATTATTAATTAGACAGTTGGGGCGTACATAGTTTGGCTCTTCTAACTTTTTGATTTGCCAAGTTTTGCCTTTATCTAAACTATAAAGCAAATCGTATTCTGTAAAAGCACCTTTTATATTACCAATAAAACCTATTATTGCTTTGTCATTAGATTGTAAGTTTTTAATGATAGAATAATTTTTGATTATTTTTATAACCCTCGATTGCCGTGCATTGGGTTTATAGCTTATTATTGAAATTTCATTTTTATCTGTTAACGTGTTCCCAGCAATTATTATAGTATTATTACCTTGTCTTACTATACTTTGGGGCGTTATAGAAAGTCTTATTTCTTTATTTTCTTTTTCTGTACTTCCAAAATACGAGGTTTCACCACTACTAAAAATTGCATATGACTTTTCGTTTATACCTAAACCTTGCAAGGCATAATTTTCAATATCAATACTATCTATATTTTGATTTTTATCTAATGAGTATAGCTTTATTGGACCTCTGTTATTCGTATAAAATATTTTACTATTATTAGTCCAAATTGCAGATATCGGTTTTATATTTGTAAAATTTTTAATATTTTCTTTTTTATATCAAAAGCTACAATACTAAAATTATAATTTTCTCTCACATCATTTCGTAAAATATAAATATAATCATTTAGTTGAGTACCTATGTTAAAATAACTATAATTTAAACTTGAATTTATTTTAACCCAATTTTTTCCTCCATCGATAGTTTTATAAATATTTGCCTCGTCTGTTGATTTGGGAATATTATTTGGATTTTCTAATTCTTTTTCTGATAATTCTTCATATTCTGTATAGGTTCCAAACAAATATCCTTCATATTCTGTTTTGAAATACATATAAGCAAACGCTTGATTTACATCGGGAATTCCTTTACATTTAATCATATTCGTATCGTCTTTACAACCAAACAAGAGTAACAACAAAAAATTAAATAATACAAACTTTTTCATAAGTCAATTTCTATGGTTGGAATATTTTTTTATTCTGTCAAGTATTGGCATTGCCTTATCTGGATCTACATCTTTATCGATTTCAAACCTAAATTCCTTTCCTTTGTTTTTAAGGTTTTTAATCCAATTATTATATGCCTTCATAGAGTCTTTTAGAATACCATATATATTTCCCTGCTCTACTTTTCCTGTGCGCGATTTACCCTTTTTTAAAATGTCTCTTAATGCTATACATTCTTTCATTTATTGCTGCGATGGCTTGGCGTTTGTGTGCCACGTTTATTGTTCTTTTTATTTTGACAAGTCCCAATTTGGAACATTACCAAAAATCGTGTGTTATTTGTTTTCATATATGATTTCTTTTGTTTCATAGTGTCGTCTATATATTTTTTTTAATTTTACTATTCGTTTATTTTTATCATAAGTAAATACACATGTATATGAAATAATGACGTCAGACATATTGGGCTTGTAAGTATAACTATATTGGGTAATAAGACTATCCTTGACTATAATGTTAATACTAAATACATAGTCAACACTGGCATCAAGATACGTGTAATACTTATTGATATCTTGTATAGAAATCTTTTTTCGCTCCCCTATAGGCTTTGTAAACGATAAGATTTCGCTTGGGTCATAACTTGACAAAATATCAGCAATAATACACGCATCTTTATATATGACCTCGGGATATTTTAGAATTATTCCATAATCAATCAGGCTGTAAGATTGATCTAAAAATATCTTTTGATATTTGATATCATCTGCGGACAATTTAACCAATCTACCTCGTTTATTATACACCCCGATTTTTTTTCGTTTAGAAATAAACTTCTCTCTACCTTACAACCATTGCTTAAAATTTTTACAACAGTTTGTGATTTCAATTCTAAACTATTTAGAATTGAAATCACAGAAAGTATCAATATAGCACAAAATCTCATTATTAATCTTTTATTTAGTTTCTTTCCAAAAAATAGTTCTTCCGTATACAGCTGTTGATTTTAATCTTGTTTTCCAGCATTCATATTACGTTTTTTCTCACCACCAAGATTCATTGGAGCAATGCGAGTTTGAGGTGCTTTAAAAGATTTTCCCACATTTTCTTCCATTTCGCATAATGTTTATTGGAGATTTTCCATCCCATAGTGTTCATGTGATTTTCGAGACGTCCAGTACTTCTACGCATGTTCTTAATTGTTTATGGTTATCAACTATATAAAACACTATTCTTTCCTGTTTATTGCTTACGGCTTTTAATACCCATACAAGGGCATTGCCCGTTACCCTTATATGGGTGTTGGGGCATACCCTTGTATGGGTAAGTTCAAACAATCTATATATGGTTTACCATAGTCTTGCTGTTTTAATGTTATACATTCTGTTCTCTATTGCTATTGTGGCTTGTAAAAAGATATTTCCTTTATAACTTTTTTCTTAGGTAAATCACGAATGTCATAGATTGTAACCACAATGGTATCGGGTGGAACTTGCCTTTCAAAATAATAATTAAGCGTGTACGGTGCTTCAAATGCAGGAATGTTATCTATTTCCCAAGTTTCTCCATAACCTTTGCTTTGCAAGTTATCACTATCTGATAAGATAATTATAAATTGGTAGCTATCTCTATCAACTATTAATGCTTCACTATTGTAATCTCTGTAATTATACGGATGTTCTACAAATGATCCTTTTATGTGAATACATATACTATCAAATACTATTGCAGTTCTATCTGTTTTATATATAGACACAAGCGCACCTCGCTCTTGAGATTCTGCTGCAGATATACTATTTGCAATTCTTAAAGTCTTTCGTTTATAAAAACAGTTACATGAAGACAAAGTATTTATAATTAATATTATCAAAGTAGTCGATAAAAAAATCTTCCTCATAGTATACAAATTGAATAACACTGCCATAACTGATTTTTGTACATAAATAGAATAATTCAAGTATTAAAATAAGCCTAGTAACCACGGACGTGGTCTACCTGCCCACCGAGGTTGCAGCCATAGGTTACTTTCTCCTCATCGGGGTAAATCATTTCCAATAGGCGGTTATGACTGTCATATTTCCACTGCGTGATGTAGGTTGCCACTGCCTGATTAGGCATAATCAGCGTACGTACCGTCTTAAAGACCTCACCCATTTTACCATAGTAATACTCGATAGCACCACTTCCGTCCTCACGAAGCATCAATCTGCCGATACGATTGTAAGAAGAGTTGATACCACCGTAATGGTACTTCACGTTGTTTTCTGGATGGTCGGGCAATGAGTTTAAATATCGTCTCATGGGCCTGTAAAATTAATAAGCATTAAAAAGTGGATAACTCAAAATGTATATAAAATTTTATGGCTGAAATTATGTTGTCCTAATTTCAGCCAGCTCTCAAACGTCACGAAAAAGAAGGATATATTCCGTAGACGGAGAGTGAAATCCATTCAAAGAATGAGTTACGACCATAAGCCTATTATTAGTTATACCCTCGTTGGCAAATGTATATAACATTCTTGAGAAATCCAAAGAAATCGGGATTTATTTTTGAAGATTATTTGTTTTATTGCACATCTTGCATCTTATAACTATTTGAGAAGCTTTATTTTCATAGTTACAACACTCCATTAAAATTGATTTATCTTATATAAGGACTTTGGTTACCAGAATGTTGTCGGTATTAATACCTCAATGAAAAACGGCTTTGAAGAAATTCCCTAACGAAGATGTAAGAAACTCAAAGTTTATAGTCTGGATTTCTTCTCGTCTACTTCGTTTTCTACGAGAAAATTGTTATCGTAGAAGGTTCTTTGAGGCATTGCAGAATAAAGAAAGGGAAAGAAACTTACTCGTTTCTTATTCATTCACCCTTTGACATATAACCAACTCAGACTTCTAATAATCATTTTTTTGAATTTCCGAGATATGAAATGATAAACTAAAACTCTTATATAATAAGGTACACAGAGTTACGGAGAGGTTGGAGGCAAAGGTTATATTACGGAGGTGCCGATGGCATAAAGAGAGACGGAAGTGTAGTGTACAGATTCCTAATTAGTCTTTTGGGAGAAACGCTTTGTGTATAAATTGCTAATGGAATAGGCAAAATATCTCCGTTGTTCCACGCATCGATGGCGTCTCCGTGACTATCAGTGCTTTGATTTGATAACCCTTCATACTCTCCTTTTCTCTGTGTGACATTTCGTCGGAGACCTAAGCTTAGGCGAATTATTATCACTTCAAAATTCAAAAGACCCACTTTTATCATATAAGTTATTTTTTAAATAGCATTGACAGTAATTCATTCTTTAAAAATATTTTTCCTGTCATTCCTGTCATCCGAATTGTCTATCTAACTTGTTGGTTTATAGTGTCATTTTATGAAATGTTAAATATGACAGGAAAATGAAATTTAAAATGTTATAGGAATTGTGCATAATAAATCCTTTACTTTTTGTAATCTTAATCGTACTATAATTTTGAAGATTCTTAGTTCAGAGAATCAACATTCTATATAGGGAATAAGGCACTAATTTCTTTATTTATTAGATCGTAGATGTGCTATACAAAAGTAAAAGGTGTGCTAATCTTGTTCATTTCATATAAAATGAGTACTTTTGTATTTACAAACTATTATTTATGGAAGAAACAAAGGCAGAACAAGAAGAACTAATCCTTATCCGTATTACAGGACAAGATAGGCCAGGACTGACAACAGCAGTAATGGCTATCCTCGCACATTATAATGCACATGTCTTAGATATTGGTCAAGCAGATATCCATTCCACATTGTCACTCGGTATTCTTATTCGTATTGATGAAAAAGGAGCTGGGCAAGTAATGAAAGAGCTATTATTTAAAGCTACGGAGCTTGGTGTAAATATTGGCTTCTCCCCAGTTGCAGACAATGAATACGAAGATTGGGTTAATGAGCAAGGTAAAAATAGATATATTCTAACCATTATCGGTAGATCTCTCTCTGCACGCAATATCGAAGGGGCAACACGTGTGATTACAGGGCAGGGAGTGAATATTGATTCTATTCTACGTTTGACGGGTCGTCAAAGTATACGTAAAAGTAATCAAAGTGTGAGAGCTTGCATTGAATTCTCGTTGCGTGGTACTCCAAAAGATTACAGACAGATGCAAGCAGACCTCATGCAGATGAGTCATGAACAAGGTATTGATTTCTCTTTACAGAAGGATACCATGTATAGGCGAATGCGTCGACTTATATGTTTTGATATGGATTCTACGCTCATACAAACAGAATGTATAGATGAATTAGCAAAGCGTGCTGGAGTAGGGAAAGAGGTTTCTGAAATTACAGAACAAGCTATGCGTGGTGAGATAGATTTCAAAGGAAGTTTCACACGACGTGTTGCTTTATTGAAAGGTCTTGATGCCAGTGTCATGGAGGATATAGCAAGGTCAATGCCTATCACGGAAGGTGTAGATCGCTTGATGACCGTGTTAAAGCAGTGTGGATATAAGATAGCAATATTAAGTGGAGGGTTTACTTATTTTGGTGAATATCTTCAGCGGAAATATGGGATTGACTATGTTTACGCAAATGAGCTTGAGATAGATGAGAATAATAAGTTAACTGGACGTTACGTTGGTGAGATTGTTGATGGCAAACGGAAAGCAGAGCTACTAAAATTAATTGCTCAAGTAGAAAAGGTTAATCTTGCACAAACTATCGCTGTTGGTGATGGAGCTATTGACCTTCCTATGTTATCTGACGCAGGATTAGGTATAGCATTTCATGCAAAGCCTCGTGTGCAGGCAACAGCAGAACAGAATATTACCACTATAGGGTTGGATGGTGTCTTGTATTTCCTTGGTTTTAAGGATAGTTATTTGGGTGAGGCTGGAAGACTCTAAGCCTGAAATCAAGTTTAGATAAAATAGATTCAAGTGAACAACTATAGACTGTTCCTAATATATCAAAATTTGGTAAATAAGTCCTTAAAGTTTGATAGATGCAGTTAGATTTTTATTTGTTAACAACCATTGTTGTTGATCATTATTATAGAAACCTACTTGGAATAAAGAAAAGGTGTAGTTGCTCAATATAAAATAGGAGATAATCAACTGTGATTATCTCCTATTTTATATTAAGTAATCTCAATCTTTGAGACTCTTAAATCGATCTGTGCGTCTTGGGGAAGTAAGTCCTATTATCAAAAATTCCACCAATGTTTCTTTTTTGGAGGTTGATGATCTTCAAAAGAGCGATGAGCATAGTTGCGGCTCTCCCATGTCTCATGGTTGGTTATCATTTGATAGATAGTCCCCCAATCAGGTAATCCTCCAAGATTACGGTCGTCAATAAACATCTCAACCTTTAGTTTTCTGGAGAAATGATTGTTCTTTTCCTTCTCCTCTTCAGGGTAGTCCTTGTTAACAGCCCAGAAATCGACCCCACGTTCATGACACCAGTCAACAGCTTCTTGGAGTAAATCACCTTCCCTAACACTCCATAAGATAAGTTGATGGCCGTCTTTAATCAGCATTTTAAGAGTATCGGTAGCGAAGGGAAGTTCGCTACCGATTTTAGGATATTTATGTTCTACGATGGTGCCATCGAAGTCAACTGCAATTATCATTGTCTTTTTAGAATTATTCTCTTGTTTTAGAGTTTATCTCTTTACAGAATTATCATTCTTATTTCCATAGTGACTATTTGTGTAGTTACCATAGTTGCCATAGTTACCATACTGTCCGTAGCTTGTACCATAACTTGCTCTACCATATCTACCATATTTTCCATAGCCACCATAACCATAGTAATAGCTATACTTTCTCTTAGACATATCGATGCCATTAAGGACGATAGCCATATTTGGGAACTTGTTTTCGTTTGCAAGTGCGTTAATCAGGTTGAAACTTGATTTTGGTGTGTAGTCTGCACGACACATATAGATTGAAGCGTCTACAACACGTGCAATCTGGAGCGTATCAGTAACCAAGCCAACAGGAGCAGTATCAATCATGATATAATCATACTTTTCTTTCAAGAGATTTATGATGATATCCAATGAGTTGCGCGCAATAAGCTCCGCTGGGTTAGGAGGAATAGGACCAGCCATAAGTAAATCCAAATTCTTATTAACACCAGAAGGTAAGATTTGTTCTTGTAGTTCCTCTGCTGTTGGATTATCCTTTACAAGGAGGTTTGTAATACCATGCTTATGATCGTTGATACCAAACAATTCAGCCAAACGTGGGCGACGAATATCAAGACCAACCAAAATAACCTTTTTGCCTAAGAGACCAAAACTAACAGAAAGGTTAGCAGCGTTGAAGGTTTTACCCTCACCTGAAGTAGATGAGGTGAAGAGTACAACCTTTTGACCTTCTTTCAGCATAAACTGAAGATTGGTTCGCATAGATCGGAAAATCTCCTCCATCTGGTTGTTCTGATTTTCGTGTACAACGATATCAGCTTTACCCTTAGCTTTGTTACTTGCAACTGCAACATCAGCGATGATAGGTAGCTTAGTAAGGCGTGCAACATCATCGTGACCTTCAATCTTATATCGGAAGAATTGTAGTACAAGTATTACTAAAACAGGGATTACTAATCCAATTAAAAGTGCAACCATCATAATAGAAGTTGACTTAGGACTAATCTTTCCTACTAACTGTGGGTCATCGATAAGTTTACCCTTGTCAGCGGTAGCAGCCAAAGAAATGCTATTTTCCTCACGTTTTTGCAATAACATAAGGTAAAGTCCAGACTTAACCTCCTGCTGACGATCAATCTGTGTCAGCATACGCTCCTGTTGTGGAGTCTCTGCTACCTGACCGTTATACTTATTTACTTGTGCAGAAACTGCATCACGCTGAATAAGTAGGTTTTGACGGGCCGCTGCTATTGCACGGCGAATGTTACCATTTAGTTCGCGAATCTGAGCTGTAAGTGGTTCTACTACAGGTGAGCTTTCAGATGCGCTACGTAACAAACGGTTACGTTCAAGTACTAACTCATTGTACTTATTAATTAAGGATGTTGAACTCTGGTCATCCAATCCAACATTAGATGGGATTACCTGAGTGAGGTTACGAGATGAGCTTTCAACTTCTCTTGCAATGGTGTTGAACAACTCTATCTGTGTTTCAACGTCAGCAAGTTTAAGTTCAGAATTATTCTGATTAGCAACAGAGTTGCCTGCATTCATTTGTAGTTCAACAATGCCATTCTTCTGTTTGTAGTTCTGTAGCTCGCCTTCAGTCTTGCCAAGTTCTGTATTAATCTTAGACAGACGATCATTAATGAACTTATCTGTACGAAGTGCAATTGTATTCTTGTCTTCATTTGCTTGACGATTATATACAATGGCTAATTGTTTCAAATAGTCAAGAGAACGTTGTGGTACCTCATCAGTCAGTTGTAACTGTGCAATAGAGGTTGATTTTGCTGTTTGAGAAACTTGCAACTCACTTGTATACTTGTTAGCTGCCATTCGTGGTGAAAGGATACTAACGTTCAGAACATCTGAATTCTTTAATGTATGTCCGTAATTAGAGCTAATCGTAATAATACCAGCACGAGTTGCTATAGTAGCAGGAAGATTTGTTATCTTTCTGTTGATAGAATAAGGTCCCTCGTTTGAGTTGTCATTTGTGGGTACATAGTATGTTCCACTGACGATGTAGAAGATACTGTCCTTAGTAATTGTTAAGTCGATAGGCGCATTTAATTTCTCGAGATGCTCTGGGTCAACATCAACATTAAGTGGTTGGTTACGATATAAGATAACGTCTTTAACTCGTCCTTTTGTTGAGTAGTTAACATATAACTTTAAGTCTCTAATAGCGTCTTCTGCAAGAGAGTGTGATGTAAGAATCTCCATCTCATTGTCAATACCAGTTGAGTTTGAGATGATACCAAGGTTTGACATGTTTTGTAAAGACTGTCCACGTCTGTTACTACCGCTTTCATCTTTAATCAATAATTTAGCAGTAGACTGATACATTGGTGTTGTGTATCGAAGATAAATCGCTCCTAAGCTGCCAAAGATTATTAATGACAGTACAAACCAATACCAATTGAGAACGATTGTTCGATAAAGGGTGGCAAAATCAAAGGAAGAAAGCCCTTCACGGACTTCTTGTTCCTTCCCTTGTTCTAATTTAGTTGTTTCTTCCATATTTATTATTTTTCTTATTATTCTGTAAAGGATTTATTTTGTATTCTTATTCTCTTCTGCAAGTTGAAGAAGATATTTACCATAGTTATTCTTTATCATTGGCTGTGCCTCTTCTTTTAATTTTTCTGTCGTTATCCAGCCTTTTTTGTATGCAATCTCTTCTAAACAAGCAACCTTAAGTCCTTGTCGTTTCTCTATACACTCTATGAATGTACTTGCCTCAGATAAACTATCATGTGTTCCTGTGTCAAGCCATGCAAAGCCACGTTGGAGTGTCTGTACCATTAAATTTTCTTGTTTAAGATAGCATTGATTGACAGTCGTAATCTCTAACTCTCCTCTTGGTGATGGCTTTATGTTCTTAGCAATCTCAACAACAC
Source organism: Prevotella sp. C561 (assembly GCF_000224595.1). Classification (NCBI taxonomy): domain Bacteria; kingdom Pseudomonadati; phylum Bacteroidota; class Bacteroidia; order Bacteroidales; family Prevotellaceae; genus Prevotella; species Prevotella sp. C561. Next base: position 162,436 of record NZ_JH114145.1, read on the forward strand.
TGTTCGGATAGAAATATAGTCCCACAACAGCATAGTTACTCTTAGGATGTTCAGGTTTTTCTTCTATACTAAGACATTTCCCATTATGGTCAAATTCTGCAACTCCATATCTTTCAGGATCATTTACATAATAACCAAAGACAGTTGCTTTGTTGTCTTCTTCCGCCCTCTTCACACTATTCCGTAATAGTGTGCTAAATCCGGCTCCATAAAAGATATTGTCTCCTAAAACTAAACACACAGAATCATTACCTATAAACTCTTCTCCAATAATAAAAGCTTGTGCAAGACCGTCAGGAGAAGGCTGTTCGGCATATTCGAAGCGTACTCCAAAACTACTTCCATCTCCTAAAAGACGTTTGAAACCTGGTAAGTCAAATGGAGTTGAAATAATAAGAATCTCTTTAATTCCAGCCAGCATCAAAACGGATACTGGATAGTAAATCATGGGCTTATCATAAATTGGTATAAGCTGCTTACTTATTCCTTTTGTGATAGGGTAGAGGCGTGTGCCAGAGCCACCTGCAAGAACAATTCCTTTCATAATAGTATGGTTTGATATCTGTTTTTTAATTAGTAGTTGTTGACTCTCTCTATATGTTTAAGCATTAATTCCATGAAAACTTTCAGCGCTTTTCGCTGTCAGTACGTGTATAGATAGCAATGAGGTTATACTCAAAGGGACTATGTCGTAGAGAATAACCAATATGCTCGTTAAGTATTTGCTGTTACACGCTTTCATTTATAATATAGTATATCTTGATTGCAAAGGTAATAAATTTAATTTGATTAAAAGCTGTGAAAATGAGAAATCATTTGCTTAATAGGCGTTTTTCATGTTTTTTATTAACTTTGCAATCGAGTAAAATCAAAAGATTTATCTTAATAACTTTAAAACTTTAAACAAAAGATATGGGATTCTTATCAAAACTCTTTGGAAAAAAAGATGCTGAACAAGCTAAGACTGGTGGAATGGAAGATTACATGACACTTGTTCGAGTTTACTTTCAAGCAGTGTTAGCAGCTCGTTTGGGTATCAATAACTTAGCTATGTTACCAGACCTTCGTACATACAAGCAAACATTCCGTGTACCAACACTCAATAACAAGTTGGGAGTTGGAGAAAAAGCCAGTGTGCGTAAGACTATGAAAAGTATTTATAATGTAGATGATAATTTCTTTGATGAGATAGATGCAAGCATCAAGAAGAATTGTAAGAAGATGCAAGATATTCAGCCTTATCTTTATCAGTTCCAAGGCTACACACAAGATTTGATGATGCTGATTGGTAATTTGATGAAATTCAAATTGCGTGTTCCTGGTTTCTTTAAGAAAGCAATCTATACGATGACAGAAAAGACGGTAAACGATATTTTTGGTAAAAACAGCTTTTCTGATCCGGGAGTTATCAAGTCTGTTATGGCTGTTCGGCAGTATAATCAGCGTCTTGGGTTTAGCCGTAAGTGGACATCAGATTTTGTTTATCAGATAGTGATGCTTGCAAAGAAAGAACCAAAGCCTGCGGATGATTCATCGTCAAAATAATTAGGTATATATTTGCTTAAATAGAAACTTTAATGTAATTTTGTAGCCAAAACGAATATATTAGCTATGAATGCAAATGAGAAGATTCTGAATACGTTTGCGACGCGTGTACGCCAGATGATTCTTCAGTACGAAACACTGAAGAAAGAGAATGACGAGTTGTACACGCTTGTTGATCAGCGTGAGCAGGAGATAAAGCAGCTACAAAAGGAGTTGTCTCAAGCACAAGCTGATTATAATTCGTTGAAAATGGCCAAGATGCTTGAAGTTACGGATGGAGACATGGAAACCGCACAGAAGCGTGTTGCCAAACTTATCCGGGATGTAAATAAGTGTATCACACTTCTAAGTGAGAAATAAATTAGAATACAATGGCAGACGATAAGCTACATATAAGATTGCATGTATATGATGCAGAACTTTCCGTAAATGTTCCACGAGAAGATGAGGAGTATTATCGTTCGGCAGCCAAACTTATTACCGACACAATTAATACTTATTCTACTCTTTTTAAGGGGAAAAAGGGAGATAAGGATATTATATATATGGCTATGCTTGATATTGCATTGCGATATAAGAAAGAAGGTGTACGTAATGATACAGCTCCATTCAATGATATTCTTAGTAAACTCACTTCAGAAATAGAAGATGCACTGAAGTGATAATAAGAATATTTAATTTAATTCATATAAATAATCAATGAGTCCAATTGTAACAGTTATAATAGCTGTGGTATGTCTTTCAGCAGGATGTGCTGGAGGGTTTGCTTTTTTTCGTTATATCTTAACTGGAAAGTATAAGGATACAATGGATAAAGCGGAAAAGGCTGCAGAAGTTATTAAAGAAAAGAAGCTGCTTGAAGTTAAAGAGAAATTCCTTAATAAGAAAAGTGAACTTGAAAAAGAAGTTCAGCAGCGTACACTGAAAATTCAGCAAGGTGAAAACCGCTTAAAGCAGCGTGAGGTAACGTTGAATCAGCGTCAAGAGGAAATAAATCGCCGTAAGCAAGATGTTGAGCAACAACAGCAGCGCGTTGATAATGAAAAGAAGTTGCTACAAATTAAGCAACAGGATCTTGAGAAGATGCAGGAGCAAGAGAGAATGAAGCTTGAGGAACTCTCAGGACTTAGTTCAGAAGAAGCAAAAAAGCGTTTGATAGAGAGTCTGAAAGATCAAGCTAAACTTGATGCTGCTTCTTATATTAATGAAATTGTTGACGAAGCAAAACTTAATGCTAATCAACAAGCAAAGAAGATTGTCATTCAAACTATTCAGCGCGTTGCAACTGAAACAGCTATAGAAAATTCTGTTAGTGTTTTCCACATTGATAGTGATGAAGTTAAAGGACGTATCATTGGGCGTGAAGGTCGTAATATTCGTGCCTTGGAGGCAGCAACAGGTGTTGAGATAGTTGTTGATGATACGCCTGAAGCAATTGTCATTTCTGCATTTGATCCTGTTCGTCGTGAGATTTGTCGTTTGGCACTTCATCAGCTTGTTGCAGATGGTCGTATTCATCCTGCACGTATTGAGGAAGTTGTAGCAAAGGTGAAGAAGCAGCTTGATAATGAGATTATAGAGACGGGCAAGCGTACAGCTATCGATTTAGGCATTCATGGCCTTCATCCAGAGTTGATTCGTATTATTGGTAAGATGAAATATCGTTCTTCATACGGGCAGAATCTTCTACAGCATGCTCGTGAAACAGCCAATCTCTGTGCGGTTATGGCAAGTGAGTTAGGCTTGAATCCGAAGAAAGCTAAACGTGCCGGATTGTTACATGATATTGGCAAGGTACCTGATGAAGAAACGGATTTACCACATGCTCTTTATGGTGGTAAAATAGCTGAAAAGTATAAAGAGAAGCCAGATATCTGTAATGCTATTGCTGCGCACCATGATGAAGTTGAGATGACAACTCTTCTCGCTCCAATCGTACAGGTATGTGATGCTATCTCCGGAGCACGTCCAGGTGCACGTCGTGAAATTGTAGAAGCATATATTAAGCGACTAAATGATCTTGAAGCAATAGCAATGAGTTACCCTGGTGTAACGAAGACCTATGCTATTCAAGCAGGTCGCGAACTTCGAGTAATCGTAGGAGCAGATAAGATGGATGATGCAGAAAGTGAGAAGCTAAGTTCTGAGATTGCGGAAAAGATTCAGAATGAGATGACTTATCCTGGCCAAGTTAAGATTACAGTCATCCGTGAAATCCGTTCTGTTGCGTATGCAAAATAGTCTTTTCATAATAAATAGAAAGCACTCCTTTTATGGGGTGCTTTTTTTGATTTGCCTCTTTTAATTGTAGATAGTATTCTATGTGCCTTTAAAGGACTAATCACGAAATAGTGTATTAAGAATGTTATAATACAGAAACAATTAGTATAGAATGTGCTGGTGCATCACTTGTTTAGAAAACAATATAAGTCTTTAGTTTATTTTCTCTGTATTTTTTATTGGCTCTTCCGTTAAATGCGTGGATACTTTTTGTACAGCTTTAACAGAAGACTCAAAGTGATTCATCAAACAAAATACATGGGCAAGGCAGTCAACTGTCCATTCTATCATCACCCTCCAATGCAAAACAACCTTTTTATTTTAATACGTTCAAAATACAGACAAGAGTTTGAAAAGTCATTACATAATTTCAGACATATCATCTGCAACTATAAAAAACAAATGCAAAAAGTAAGTTTATAACCAGCGGCCAATCAACTGGTTATCAAGTCATTCTTAAAAGGTGCTTAGTTGGACTTCAAAAGGGCGTTAGTAACACGCTAAAAGAGCATCTATTGCACGGTAATCAGGCGTCTTTTAGAAGCCAGAAGAGTATGTGTCAGTTTTGAACTGCGTAAAAATATTTACAGACACCGATGTTATGGTAATAATTTATATGTATAGGCAGAAAGACATGCTAATGAACAGACATAGCATCAATTTGCCTTTTCTGCATCTTATCTTGTAGTTTATTTTCCAATGTAAGACCATCTGATTTGGTACAGTCATACCCTGCAAGTGCATAAGCCTTTATTCTTTTTCCAACCTACGCATTTAATGGAAGAACCTTTTTATATTGTCTGTAAAGTGCAAATAATAAAGTATTTCAATGTTATAAACGATGACAGAAGAAATGAATCCTTGTCATCTTAGTTTAAACAGCTTTTCAAGACGACAAGGATTTCATTATTTATTAGCAACCTGAACCATCAAGGCGACAAGATGCTGCAGGTGTTTCATTTAGGTTAATTCCAGCTTCTTTTGGTGATAATGTTACAGTACCATCCTCAAGTACGAAGCAGGGGATGCCAGCATATCCATGTTTCTTAGCATCATCAAAGACTGAATTATTATCACGAAGGTGGAGAAACTCTTTCAAATACTTTATATGTGAACCAATATCAATTATTTCGTATCGATTATCACCTTCTACATGCTTGTCTACAGCAATACAGTCTGGACAAGTTTTCATTCCATAAATTTTAATCATAATCTATTGACTTTATTAAGCTCTAATGTATAGAGCAATGAATTTAATTTTTCTAATAATCTTTAATCTTAATGGTTGCAAATTTTACTTGTATCAACTGTGAAACCTCCTTGAACCAAGGTAAACTTGCTACGCTCTGCCAAGAAATCAACAATCTCATTAGCATCCATACCCTCTGCTGAGCAAGTATGGAATCGTTCTTCTGTCCCAAAACGAGCAATGATAGCCTTTACCAAGTCTTCTTTTGTTGCGTAAGTGTTGCCCTCCATCATGTGGAGTACATCATGTCCATGTGCCATATATTCTTATTTTAGTTGATAATTTATTATATTGAATCTCAATAAATATATTCTATAAGCTGCAAAAGTTGTGCCACACACGCGGTTAACTATCTTTAACTCATCAAAAGTCTTAGAATGATATAATTTAATTAATTTTGTGCACGATGACATATTTTATTGATGGTCAGACTGTCAAAATGGTGTTGTTTATGCTTACAAGTCTTTAGCATATCAAATTAGAAAGTTGTACATATAAATTTATTTGATAAGAGAGTATATTATGAAACGAATTATATTAGCTCTTGCTGCCGTTATTATGTTGTTATCATCCTGTGGCAGTAATAAGGCAGTAGTTAATAGTTCAAGGGAAATTAATTTTATGGAAGCCCGCAATTATTTCCATGTTGGTACTGAAAAGAGACCGACTATAAAGAAGATATTGTCACGAGCATCTCTTGAAAAGGAATTTGGTGAAGCTACATTCATGGGTAAGGGAGGTGAACCGACAAAGATTGATTTTAATAAGAAATTTGCAATAGCTTTTATCCTTCCACAAACTAATCGAAAGACGGTCTTAGAACCTCTTTCTTTAACTCTTAAAGGCAAACAGCTTGATTTGCTTTACAAATTAGAACAAGGAAAAGTACAAACTTATTTTACTCAACCTTTCTTTCTAATTGTAGTTGATAAAAAATATGCCGATTACAATATTGTAGAAAGCAGGAGTTTTGATTAGTTCTTTTCTATTCTTTTATAATAGATGAATACTTTCTGTAGATAAAATTTAAGGCATCCGAAAGGATGCCTTTAATTTTATAATCTGTGAGCGGAATACGGGAGTCGAACCCGCCTCACAGGCTTGGGAAGCCCGTGCACTACCGATGTGCTAATTCCGCTAATGGAGCCGATACCCGGACTCGAACCGGGGACCTACGCATTACGAATGCGTTGCTCTACCAACTGAGCCATATCGGCGGTAATGCGCTGCAAAGATACATCAAAAAAAACAAACGACCAAATTTTTGTTTTACGTTTTTGTTTTTACTATTAATGAAAGTACATATTCTGTTTCTTCATAGCGTCATAACTAATTAAATAGCCTCACGTTGTAATCTATAATTATCCAAGGTCTATTCCACTATGATTATTTTTCTTGAGATTTAACAATCTCTTGCAGTGAATTATAGCATTTATTTTTTGTCTTTCTTCATTATTATTGATAACTTTGCAATAGATATAAATAAGTAAGGATAGTAATCTTCTTTTCTGTATTCTTCCTGCTTATATAATTTAATTTGAAAATTCCGGATTTAATTAAAGACCTATGAAGAAAATTATTACACTTTTATTCTTGGCGCTCGCTATGACTGTTTCTGCCCAAGATTTCAGTCGTTATTTCGATGATGCAACTCTTCGTTTAGATTACATCTTTGCTGGTAATGCACAGCATCAGACGATTGCTGTAGACGAGTTGTCACGTATTCCGCACTGGTATGGTAAACATGAACGTTTAGCAGAGGTCCCTGTTGAAGGGAACGGACAGGTAATTGTTCGTGATCATCGTACGCAGAAAGTTATTTATCGCAATTCTTTCTCAACTCTTTTCCAAGAATGGTTAACGTATGATGAAGCAAAGAAGCCGTCAGAAAAATCCTTTGAAAATGTTTTCCTGGTTCCTTTCCCCAAAGATACTGTGGATATCACAGTTGAATTAAGAAACAATCGTCGTCAACCAACTGTGTCTATGAGTCATACAGTTAATCCAAAGGATATTCTTATTCGTCATATTGGCGAGCATTCTGTTACGCCTTACGAAACATTACAGAAAGCTGCCGATACGACACGTTGTATTCATATTGCATACATTGCAGAGGGATATACTGAAGCAGAGATGCCTAATTTCATTGAGGCATGCCAAACTGCTAATGAAGCTCTTTTCGCACACGAGCCGTTTAAATCATTGCGTCAACGCTTTAATGTTATTGCAGTTAAAGCACCTTCTGTAGAGAGTGGCACTTCAGAACCATCAAAAGGTATATGGAAAAACACAGCTCTTCACTCTCATTTCGACACGTTTTATAGTGATCGATATCTTACAACATTGCATTTGAAAGACCTACACGACTGGTTGGCTGGTACGCCTTATGAGCATATTATAGTGCTCGTCAACACAGAAAAGTATGGTGGAGGAGGTATTCTTAACTCATATAACCTCTCAATGGTCCGTAACTCTTATTTCAAACCTGTTGTTGTTCATGAGTTTGGGCATTCTTTTGCAGGTTTGGGAGACGAATATGCGTACGAGAAAGAACAGATTAATATGTACCCTACTGATGTGGAACCTTGGGAGCCAAACTTGACTACCTTAGTAGATTTCCATGGTAAATGGGAAAAGCTTATTGACAAGAAAACTCCTATACCAACACCACAACCAGCCGATCTTGACAAAGCTAATGTTCGTCGAGATAAGTGGAAGGTTGGAGTTTATGAGCCTGCAGGCTATTCTCAGCATGGTGTTTATCGTGCATACCCAGACTGCCGTATGCGTACGAATATGCATCCTGAGTTTTGTCCAGCTTGTAATTTGGGTCTGACAAAGCTTATTAAGTTCTATACGGGAGAGTAGGGGATATTTGTTTAGCTTACATCTCTTTTTAAAGTAATTTATTGATAGTTTTATAACTTGGCTTATGTGTTCCATCAGATATGTTCTGGGAATACATAAGCCATATTGTTTGGATGAAGTGATTAAGATTCATCTTTTGTTTTATACACAAATACAATGTCTTTGGGTTCTCCTGTTAAATAGATAGATTTGTGCATTGATTAAGATTTAGAGTATAGCTCCTTAAAATGCAGCTTGGTTGTTTTCAGCTAACAGAATATTGTGCATTGTATAGAAAAAGTACGCATTGCTATTTTCTTTAATAGCTTAAGAACATTCAAAAGCCATATCTACGCATTTAATGGAAGAACTAATTATTTTCTATACTATATAAAAAGGTGTGCCATTCATTTGGCACACCTCTGTTGTTGTTTAGTATCTTATAAAGTTGATACCTCTTAATTCTTATGTTTAGTAAGCGAAAAGAGGATAATCCTTCATTGTCTCATTCACTTTCTCACGAACTCGTTTAATAACCTGTTCGTTCTCAGGATCTGATAAGACTTCGTCGATAAGCTCGGCACAGAGCAACATCATATCTTCTTTACAACCACGAGTAGTCATGGCTGCTGTACCAAGACGTAATCCACTGGTCTGGAAAGCAGAACGCTCGTCGTATGGAACCTTATTCTTGTTTGCTGTGATATCTGCTGCCACGAGTGCATTCTCAGCAACTTTACCAGTAAGGTCTGGATACTTTTGACGTAGATCGAGCAACATAGAGTGGTTATCCGTGCCACCACTAACGATACTGAAGCCCTTGTCAACGAGTGCCTGTGCGAGTACGGATGCATTCTTCTTCACTTGCATTGCATATTCTTTCCAGCTTGGAAGGAGGTTTTCACCGAAACCTACAGCCTTAGCTGCGATAACATGCTCCAATGGTCCGCCCTGATTGCCAGGGAATACGGCAGAGTTGAAGAGCATTGACATAGGCTTTAAGTCGCCCTTCTTTGTTGTTAAACCCCAAGGGTTAGCGAAATCTTTACCCATAAGAATAACACCACCACGAGGACCACGCAATGTCTTGTGAGTTGTGGTTGTAACAATATGTGCGTACTTTACAGGATTATCAAGCAAACCTGCTGCGATAAGACCAGCTGGATGAGCCATATCAATCATCAATAAAGCACCAACCGCATCAGCTATCTGACGCATACGCTTGTAATCCCACTCACGACTGTAGGCAGAACCACCACCAATGATGAGCTTAGGTTTATGTTCACGTGCAAGACGCTCCATCTCATCATAGTCTACACGTCCTGTTTCAGGATTGAGCGTATAACCGACGTGATTATAGAGTATACCAGATGTGTTCACCTCACTACCATGAGAGAGATGGCCACCTTGGTCAAGATCAAGTCCCATGAATGTGTCGCCTGGTTTCAGTACGGCAAGCAAGACTGCTTGGTTAGCTTGTGCGCCAGAATGTGGCTGCACGTTGGCATACTCAGCACCAAAGAGTTCTTTTACGCGCTCAATAGCGAGTGTTTCAACTTTGTCAACCACTTGGCAACCACCATAATAGCGTTTACCCGGATAACCTTCAGCATACTTGTTGGTTAAGTAGGATCCCATAGCTTGCATTACTTCGTCACTGACAAAATTCTCAGATGCAATCAGCTCCATTCCTTTGAGCTGGCGCTTGTGTTCCATCTCAATAAGGTCAAAAATTTCTTGATCTCTTCTCATGTGTATTGAATGTTTAGTAGGGAGTCATTTTCTTCAAATTAATCCCTGGTTAGTGATAATGTTGCAAATATACGAATTAATGTTCTAACTTGCAAGTGTATCAAAAAAATAATGTAACTTTGCAATAGAATAGTGTGATTATTATTTGCTTATCTCAGTATTGTAATGTGAGAAAAGTGCTAGTTTACAATATATTATAAGTTTATATATGAAGTTAAAAGAATTATTCCAAGCTTACAGTTTTGATGAGATTTATCCTCTAATCGGACTGATGTTTCCTAAAGGTAGGCATTTGCGTACTCAGTTTGGTAATGCATACGACTTGTTGTTAACACTTAATCCTGTCGCATCTAAGAAGCAGATTCGTTATCAGTTGATGGAGGATCCTGATACAAATGAGATGTTTTTCGGAGCTGATGACCATGATTTTAATGGTCCATGGGAAGTATTACTTGGTAAGGAAGTAAAGAAAGAACCTAAGGTTGACCTTACTAATGAGGAGATGGTGGCTAATTGTTTGTTGAATACAGTATTAATAGGTCGGCATCCACGCTCTTTTGAAAGTGATTTTCAAGTTATAGTCAAGTAAATAATCACGCTACTAAAGTATTTAGTAGATTAACAAAACGAGTTGACAAGTCGCTGTAGTTTAAGGCTCTAATTCCCTTTTTCAAGCAACTTGTCAACTTGTTTATTCTTGTTTTTGAGGTTTTGTAATCCTTGAAAAACATTTACCAGATTTATCAAAGAACTTGTTACCTTGTCGAGCTGTTTTATTTATCAACTCGTCAACTCACAATGCTATCCTCTAATCATTGTAATAATCATCTTAAATCTTTCGGGTGCATTCACTGAGTGGGGAGCTCCACTTGGAATGATGAAACTTTCGCCCGTTTTGATGATATGCTTAACCTTATCAACTGTCAGTTCCATCTTTCCGTCGACAACTTGAATAAAAGCATCGAATGGTGCCGTATGTTCTGAAAGTCCTTGACCAGCATCGAAACTGAATAAGGTTATACTACCCGCATTGCTGTGTACCAATTCTTTGCTTACTACGCCACCTTCAGAATAGTCTATAACTTCGTTAGACTTGAATACAACTGCTTTTTCTACTTTAGCCATGTTTTTATCTATTTTGTTTGTAATATGTTATTATCTCTTTATAAACCTACGCAACAAAGTTAATGCCAATGCTGCAGGTAGGAACAAATGTTACTTCTAACCATAAACGCTGAGTCACAATTGTGTGTTCTCGTTTATTTAAAACTTTTTTACGGTGATATTTCGTTTAAGACCTTCGAACTTAACACGCTTTACAGCTGAACCTTTGAACAAACGCTGATACTCCTCAACGGTAAGATTATGCCACTTTTCTTTACTCATACTAAGTAGTTCGGGCTTTGGTTGCAGCGTTGGTTCCGTGTTTGGTGTTGCATATCTATTCCATGGGCATGCTGTTTGACAGCGGTCACAACCATAGATTGTATCACCCATAGCTGCTTTTGCCTCGTCAGATAATTCTCCTCTGTTTTCTATTAGTTGATAAGATAAGCAGCGTTCGGCATGGAAATCCTCATCAGGAATGATGGCTCTGGTAGGACACGCATCAATGCATCGATGGCATCTGCCACACCGATTGGGCATTGGCTCATCATAATTATCGGTGTCAAATGGGAGGAATATTTCACCTAAAAAGAACATAGATCCAGCATGAGGAATAATGAGTTGATGATTACGCCCAACCCATCCAAGTCCTGCTTTCTGTGCCCAATAGCGTTCAAGGACAGGAGCTGTGTCACAGAAACAACGTATGGTAGGCTCTTCATCTTCTTTATTTTGAGGAATTTGATACTGTTCTGCTATCTTTGTTGCTAATTCTCTCATCTTTCGTTTCATCAAGTCATGATAATCTTGACCGAGTGCATAGGCTGCTATTTGGTATTCCCCTTTTGGTATCTGTTGAGCAGGTGCATAGTTGAGGGCGAGCGATATGATACTACGTACACCTGGAACAAGGAGACAAGGATTAAGTCGTTTCTCCAAGTAGTTGGCCATATAGGCCATTGAAGCTTCTTCTCCTTTTTCCAACCATTGTCGATATTTCAGTGCAATTACCTCATCAACAGGTGCTGCCTTTGCTATGCCACAAGCAAAGAATCCCATCGAGTGGGCTAAGGACTTAATAACTGATGATTGAACAACAGAGGAGTCCATTCCATGTGTGTTAGTGTTGAAAGTATCTATTGATGACATACAATGAATTTAATATTTTCTTTCTGCACCTTTTCTTAGCAGATACAGGTGAATTAGTGAGGAGATACGCCATGTAGAATGGTATGTTATACCATGGAATGTTATCCTTTTATTTAAATACTAATGTTGTAAGACAATATATTATTAAAAGGTTTCAGCGGGATCATCGGGGAATACCTTAAACGCATATCCTTGCTCTTTCAACCATTGCAACGATTCTGGAAGTGCTGTACGAAGTTTATCTATACTTTTAAGAGAATCATGGAAAGTAATGATAGAACCATTTCGTGAGTATTTTTTTACATTCTTTACAACATCATCAGCCGTCAACCATTTGGAATAATCTCGTGTTACAAGATCCCACATAACGACGCGATAATTCTGTTTCACCCACCAATAAACTGTATGACGGAGCCATCCATGTGGTGGTCGGAAGTAAGGGGTATTGAGTAAAGCGTCTGCCTTCGTTACATCTACTGCGTATGTCAATGTCCAATGCCTAAAGGAACCAAGGTGATGATAGGTATGGTTACCGACTTTGTGACCTCGTCGAATAACCTCTTCATATAGTTCAGGATATTTTCTAACGTTGTCAGCAACCATGAAAAACATTGCTTTCGCATTGAATTGGTCGAGTATGTCGAGGATAAAAGGTGTTGCCTCAGGTATAGGTCCGTCATCAAATGTCAGATAGACCGAATGATCCTCCTTGTCCATACGCCAAAGTGCATGTGGATATAGGATACGTAGCCATCGTGCAGGTTGTTCTATTATCATATAATGTAATCCTCTTTGTTCTCCTCTAAATCCATTAATTAGGGAGAGGTTTGTTATTTATACATGGTTTTTCTTTATTTATCTTCCATAGACTTAAAGGAGGATATAAAGCAAAAAGCCAGAGTTTGGTTATCTGTTATGATAACCAGATTCTGGCTTTTAGATAATTATTTTAAATGGAGAGCTTCTGCTCTCTAAGTTTATAATGACCCACCTTTTGCTTTGAAGATCTGGAACAGGTTGTTAAGCTGATTTGCATGCTTCTCAGCCCATGCACGATTGGTCTGGTCATTGTCATTGACAAGATTCATCATTATCTGGAAGTGCATCTTACATGACCCTTCTGACATGTTGAAAAGACGAGGAGGAAGATTCATATAGTAGTTTGCATACTGAAGAGAAATCTTCCACAACGCATCATAGAGTTGACTTGCTTTTGCCTTTTGTCCCAACAATGCGTATGCACGTGCCATATCACCAGAACCACTCATATAGCTGACAGGTACATTATAGGTAGGTATCTCCTTCTCAGCCTTCTGTAAGACCTTCAATGCTTTAGCCTTCTCACCCTTTGCAATGAGGTGAAGTGCAAGGTCGGCCATCTCACGTCGATGTGTATAGCACATACGAGCTACAGTTTCATCGATGTAAAGTCCTGGCTTGCTAAGGCCTCCCCACTTAAAGCGGTTCATCATTACATCGTATGTCTTCTCTGTATCGAAGTTACGCATGTTGATACCTTCTGAATCCTGACTTTGTACTGTTGAGAATGGTGTGATACGATTGACCAAACCTTCTTGAACAAAGTTATCACCTAAGTTCATAAAATTCTCTGAACCAACAGTGATTGCTACGTAGAGAGGACGTGTCCAGTTGCAGTTAGCTATCATCTCAAGCATCATCAAGTCGTTCTTATACAACGCTTGTTTTCCTGCCAGAGAGATGACCATACGGTCTGGAATTGAATCGCCAGGGAGCATCATACCACTTCGACGTACAGCTTCCTTATCGATAGTCATATAAATGGTATCGGTAGGAATACAGTGGGTCTCATCATTCTTTGAGCGTACCCAATATTTGAGGATATTCTTTAACTCAAATGGGTCGTCACCAAATTGTGCCTTTGCAGAAACTGGATCCTGCTTGTAGAATTCCTTAATCTGTTCCTTATACTGTGGTTCAACTCGTACAGCTTCATTAGTGCCACTTACATAATCGAGGCGTGGCCATGAGATTGGAACGCTTGGGGATTTATATGCAGGACGTCGCATTTGGTCAATATACCAGTCTGTCTGTAGGTAAGAAAGGTTACATACGCGTGTATCTGTACGTACTCCCTCAACCTCTTGGTTGTACCATAGTGGGAAGGTATCATTATCACCATTTGTGAAGATGATTGGATTACCCTTCTGCTGTAGTGAGTTAAGGTAGTTCTGACCAAAGTCGCGACATGTGTATCGGCCTGAACGGTCATGGTCGTCCCATGTCTGAGATGCCATCTGAATAGGAACAAGCAGACAGACGAGTGAGATGACTAATGCTGACAATACCGGTGCAACTTTCAATTTACGTACCCAATCGTAGAGTGCCAATACACCTAAACCACACCAAATTGCGTAGGCATAGAATGAACCTGCATAGGCATAGTCGCGCTCACGTGGCTGACTTGGTGTCTGGTTCAAATAGATTACGATAGCAAGACCTGTCATAAAGAACAGGAAGAATACCACCCAGAACTGCTGTATACCTCGTTTGCCACGCCACGCCTGCCAGAAAAGTCCAATAAGACCAAGTAGCAGTGGTAAGCAATAGAATACGTTATGACCCTTATTAGCTTTCAGCTCATCGGGCATTAAGTTCTGATTACCATAGAGTGCATTGTCAATGAATGAGATACCAGTAATCCAGTTGCCATGTTCGGGCTCACCATTACCTTGTATATCGTTCTGACGTCCTGCGAAATTCCACATGAAATAACGCCAGTACATGAAATTACACTGATAAGAGAGGAAGAACCTTAGGTTTTCCAATTGTGTTGGCATCTTCACGCCGTCAACGTCATGTCCGACAATACCTCCCATCCACTGCTCATATTGAGCCGCATGGCTAGGGTCATACATACGAGGGAAGAACATATTCTGGTCAAACACCTGTGTTGCTTTATGACGTACAACGAAATAAGAATCTTTCTCATCTTTAGATGCTTTCTCCTTACGCTCATAGACAGGTGCACCCTCATCGAACTTATAATGTGTACCATCATCTGTAACAGAAGGCTGACTTGAGTAAGCCTGTCCGTAGAGTAATGGATGATCACCGTACTGATCACGGCTCAGATAGCTACCCAAGGTAAAGATGTCCTCTGGTGAGTTCTGGTCCATAGGTGGGTTGGCTGTTGAGCGAATAACAATCACTGCGTATGAAGAATAGCCGATAATCAACATCAGCATACACAGTAGGGTTGTATTCTTTACACGTGGTGATATAAGAGCAACACGTTGTCTTTTTCCTTCTTTGTTGAATGGACGCTGCCACTGTAGTAGCACATAAACGACAGCCAGTACAACAAGACCTGTGAAGAAAGCAGTCCAACCATAGCCATAGAATGGTATACCAATTAAAGCTAATGCTGCTAAGAATGCAATGTTCTGCCGTCTTGTGTCTTTGTTCTGATATGTCTCATATATACCCCATACAAAGGAAGCAATAAGAAGAGCTATATATACAATGGTACCTGTATTAAATGGCATGCCAAGGGTGTTTGTGAAGAATAGTTCAAACCACCCTCCAACGGTGATAATACCAGGTACAACACCATAGAGTACAGCTGCGACAAGAACCACAGAGAGTACTAAGGCTAATAATGAGCCCCTTAGATTAGCCTCAGGAACCTTCTTATAATAGTAAACCAATACGATAGCTGGGATACAAAGGAGATTGAGCAGGTGAACACCAATAGATAAGCCTGTCATATAGGTAATGAGAATCAGCCAACGATCAGAATGTGGCTTGTCTGCATTATCTTCCCATTTTAAGATGAGCCAGAATACTACTGCGGTAAATGCTGATGAATAAGCATATACCTCTCCTTCAACGGCAGAGAACCAGAAAGTGTCACTGAACGTATAAATCAGTGCACCAACAAGACCTGCACCCTCTATAGCGATGGTTTTTGCAAGTGATGGAGCTTCTCCGTCACGCACGATTAGTCGACGTGAGAGGTGGGTGATGGTCCAGAAAAGGAACATGATACACGTTGCTGAAAGCAATGCGCTCATGGTGTTAACCATGCGTGCTACCTCTGTAGGATCGCTTGCAAAATGTGAGAAAAGATTAGCTGTAAGCATGAAGAACGGTGCCCCAGGAGGGTGTCCTATCTCCAGTTTATAGCCTGTTGTAATGAATTCTGGACAGTCCCAAAAGCTGGCTGTCGGTTCAATTGTGGAGCAATAGACGAAGGCTGCAATAAGGAATGCAACCCATCCGAAGATGTTGTCCACCAGTCTAAATTGTTTCATTTATGCGATTAGAATTTACTGTCTACTCATCTTTCTTGGATAAGCAGAGATATTTATTTCGAAATAATCGGTGCAAAGATAATAATATTAATCAAAACAACATAAAGAGAGTGGAGAAATTATAATAAAATGTGATGAAAAGGACATGACTAAAGTTTGGAATTGACTTTATTTGCTTGGGTTAAAGCATAAAGGTAAGATTATGTAAATGTGTTTTTTGAAGTTTTATACTCGAATAGGAGGATTATATTACACATCTTATAAGAATATTTTTTATTTTAAGTTGCTGTCACTTTTAACATTTCATGTAATACCACTGTAAACTAACAAGTTATATGATGATTTTGGATGACAGTAGTGACAGCAAAATTATTTTTTGAGAAATACTTAGATCTCTTTATACTGAGTTTGGGCGCTTTAAAGAGCATTCGTTTATTATGAATATGCCAATAAGGTTTCGGGAAACGCAAATGATTGTGTTTAAGAATGATGATTAAATTATGGGTCTTCAGGATTTTGGAGTGATAAGTTTTGCTGCTTGTGTTTAGAGTTTGAAGCAATGTCACACGGAGGCACGGAGAGGACGGAGGATTATTAAAACAAAGCAATGGAAGTAACGGAGGCACCGACGGTGCATAGAGCCACGGAGCTTGTTTGCCAATTCTATTAGCAATTTATATACAAAGCGTTTACCTCAAAATAGTTATCAAGAATCTGTACGATATACCTCCGTCGCTCTTTGTGCCGTCGCCACCTCCGTGACATAGCATTACCTCCGTTTCTCCATTACTCCGTGTGCCTATTATATAAGACTTTTAGTTTATCACTTCATATTTCGGAAGAACCCTTTTTAAAGCTCTACCAACCATACGCCATCTTTCTTAAGATAAACGATTGGCTCTACATCAAATTTGAAACCCTCAATGGGGGTACGTTCTTCCCAAACGTCAGTTACTTCATTCACAAAAGAATCATAAGGTAAATGAATTCTTCTATCATCATAAAGATGTAACCCTAATTTTTTCTTTGTCTCTAATTCAGGAGATAATATAATCTCATTTTTTTCTAAAATGATATTTTCTAAATAATACTTTCCAGCCTGATAGTTACAATAATTCTCCCTCCGAAAAGCACTCTGTATCTGTTCTGCGGATAGAGTTATGAAAACTTTATCTGATAAAAACTCATTTGTTTTGCTATTTTCATATCTTTTAAATCCAATACCCAATAGCCCTTCTTTAAAAGAGGTTTGAAGACGATATAAGTTTTCTTCTACTTGCCAAAACCGACATTCTATACCTTTTAAAAAAGCATAGTCATTATTTTTTATTTTCAACATAACACATCATTTTATGATAATAAGATTTTCATCTTCTTTACTGTAGATTGCCCTTAAAATTTCTTTGCCATCATTAGACACCTCCCATATTTCATCACCTTCATTAAATTTTACTCTTCGTAGCAAATTCCATTCAGGTATTCCTAATCTACCATTGTTACCAGAGGTAAATCCTGTGGAAGTAAACGGATAGAGCCAATTATCAAATGTACCTCCTTTGGGAATAACAATATTTTCAGGAATATCTTTTGATTTGAACCTTATGACCCTACAACTATTTTTGAAAGATGAAACTTGATATCCTTGTTTTACTCCTCTACCAACCAAATATCATCTTTCTTAAGATAAACAATTGGCTCTGTATCAAATTTGAAACCC
The DNA here is from genome assembly GCF_000224595.1 of Prevotella sp. C561. Lineage (NCBI taxonomy): Bacteria > Pseudomonadati > Bacteroidota > Bacteroidia > Bacteroidales > Prevotellaceae > Prevotella > Prevotella sp. C561. The sequence continues at coordinate 180,377 of NZ_JH114145.1, forward strand.
TCTATGGGAGTACGTTCTTCCCAAATGTCAGTTACTTCTTCTTTGCTTATTTCAAATCTTGGATCCCTTGAATCATACCAACCCTTATGCCAAATTCTCCTTGGATAAACTTTTAAAAAAGAATCTTCATTCAAAGGAGCGACTAAAAGCATCTTATCATCACAATTCTCTATGTATAAGTCAAATCCTTGATACTTGGCAAAAGAGCGAATCTTAAAAGCCCTTATTCCTGTATTTCTTGGAGCTTCTAATTCATAAAAAATATTTTTCAAAAGAGGTTCTCTTATTGCTTTAAACTTATATTCCTCTATAAGATCTTTATTTTCTGTATAATATATATAGGTACCTGATTTACTTGCCATTCTTAATAAATGTCTACCAAGATATCCATATATTCCTGTTGGTTTTATTCGTTCCATTTGTTTATCTATTTAATTGCCTGTAATTTATTGTTTTTAAACACAGCTCTCTCAGCACCTCGTGTCCATTGCTATACACCTCCCATAGTTCTGCACCTTCGTCTATGATTGCATACCATGAGGTTATTGTTCCTTCGGTTCTACCAACCATACGCCATCTTTCTTAATATAAACAATTGGCTCTACATCAAATTTGAAGCCCTCAATGGGGGTACGTTCTTCCCAAACGTCAGTTACTTCTTCAATAAACTTTTTGTATGGAATTTCTATATAATGATCTCCGTTATCTAAAAATCCTAATAAGCATGTCTGAGTTTCCAAATCTGGGAATAGGATGATATTACCATCTGACACAACCGTATTCGGAGTATATTTTCCTCCTTGATATTTACAATAACAATATTTATAGAATGCAGAATACTCATAACTTCGTCCATACGGAATGTATAGCTTATAATAATTACCTTCTTTCCTAAACCCTAATTTTAAAAAGAAATCGTTTTTAGTAAAAAATCTTCCAATAGGGGGGTATCAAACTCCTGGCTTAATTCCATATTCAACCAATGCCCATATATATATACATAATTGCCCCTCTTTAAATAACTAACATCCTTTAAAACCATATAACAAAATTATTTTATTGTATTAAACTTTCCATCTTTATACACTGCTCGCAGCGTTTCTCTTCCATCATTGAAAAACTCCCCAAAGTTCAGCTCCATCTTCAAAATCTATCCTTTGTAACAAATTTCATTCAGGTATTCCTAATCTACCATTGTTACCAGAGGTAAATCCATATCTTCTGAAGTAGGGATGACAAGTATCTGTGAGGTATTTTCTTATTTAAATCGGATTACTGTTATTCATTCGCGCTTTATTTGATGTTTCTCTTATACCATGCACCATGCAGATTCTCTTCAATATATGAATTGTCTTTGAACAGATAAACTAATGGTTCTACATCAAAAACAAAATCAGAGATAGGCTCTCTCTCTTCCCAAATAATTGGAGAAGAAGCTATGAATTCCTCATAAGGAACTTCTATTCGGCTATCATCACGATCATTTAACTTTAAGTATCTTCTCGTTTTACGTTCGTTGGGGGATAGTATGAATAATCCATGCCATATATTCTCAACTTCATACTTGTACCCCAAGTAAATGCAATACATATTACTTTCATAAGCAGAATATGGATACCTCTTACCTTGTTCTAACCATAGTTCGAAATCATTATTTGTCTGTTTTCCATTTTCTACAGAAATGGAATTTTCAGAAAAAATAATCCAATACCTCTTTTTTTTGTTATAATCATAATAGCTGGCTAAAGCCAAATCTTTCCCCTCAAATAAAACTCGAGAAGTTCTTGTTATTTTTATCTTCATTTCTCAATAATTTCAAATTTACTTTTGCCCATTATTGCATATAAAGTTTGCTTACCATCACGTGTTATCTTCCAAATTTCAGTTCCATTTTCAATAGAAACTCCAAGACCTCTTGGTATTGTAAATTCTGGCACCTCAACTCTTCCTTTTATTCCAGCTGTAAAACCATGTGCTGTAAATGGATAATCCATATCTTCTGAAGTAGGGATGACAAGTATCTGTGAGGTATCTTCTTATTTAAATTGGATTACTGTTATTCATTCGCGCTTTATTTGATGTTTCTCTTATACCATGCACCATGCAGATTCTCTTCAACATATGAATTATCTTTGAACAGATAGACTAATGGTTCTACATCAAAAACAAAATCAGAAATAGGCTCTCGCTCTTCCCAAATAATTGGAGAAGAAGCTATGAATTCCTCATAAGGAACTTCTATTCGGCTATCATCATGGTCATTTAGCTTAAGGTGTCTTCTCGTTTTACGTTCGTTGGGGGATAGTATGAATAATCCATGCCATATATTCTCAACTTCATACTTGTACCCCAAGTAAATGCAATACATGCGACTTTCATAGGCGGAATAAGGATATTTCCTTTTTTGGGGAAACGATAGGGTGTATAAAGTTCCTTGCTCCTTAAAGCCCTTTTCTATCAAACAAGGCTTCTCTCCTATTATTTTCCAAAACCAGATATTGCTATCGTCACAATATTTTGTTAAGAACATATCTTCTTCTTCAAAAAGAATGCGCCTTCTACTTGGTGCCTTTATTTCCATCACTCAACTATTTTAAAAGTTTTATTATTAAACACTGCGTATAAAGTTTGCTTACCATCACGTGTTATCTTCCAAATTTCAGTTCCATCTTCAATAGAAACTCCAAGACCTCTTGGTATTGTAAATTCTGGCACTTCTATTCTTCCTTTTATTCCAGCTGTAAAACTATGTGAAGTGAAAGGATAATCCTAATCATCAAAAGTACCACCTTTGGGGATAACAATATTTTCAGGAATATCTTTTGATTTGAACCTTATGACCACACAACTATTATTTAAAAGATGCAACTTAATGTCCTTGTTTTACTCCTCCACCAACCAAATACCATCTTTTTTAAGATAAACGATTGGCTCTACATCAAATTTGAAACCCTCTATTGGTTTGCGTTCCTCCCAAATGTCAGAAATTTCCTCTTCTATCGCCTCATATATGGGGTCATATCCCTGTCTTGGAAAATCTTTAAAATATTTCATTGCTTCTTCTAATGGACGAAGTATAAATTTGCCTTCTGAAGAATTTTCTGCAAAGAAATTAAATCCCTTATATTTAACAAAGGTTATTGTATTAAAGGCGCTTGAAATATCTTTTTTTGAAACATATTTATAGCTTATTATATTATTATGTTGCAAGAAACCTATTTTGCTCAACTTTTCATATTGGCACTTTCTATCTATTAATTCAAACATATCAGGATTATCTGTTTTATAAAAATAATACTCTTGCAATAGATAGATAGCAAAATTTCCTCGTTTGTACGTTCTCATAAAATTACTTTATAGATATAAATTTATTTTCGTTCTCGCTAAATATTGCTTTTAATATCTCTCTGCCATCGCTAAAAACTTCATACAACTCTGCTCCGTCGTATAGCTCGGCATAAAATTGGTTTCTAAATTTAAATTTGGCAAAGTCAAGTACTAAGTGCGAATTTACTTAATCTTTTTGTTAAAAACAAATTCTGGGGCTCTACATTTCAATTTTTATCTTTATCATGTGATTTCGATACTTCAATTGGTAACATGGTAAGTGGACAAGTCAATGAGTAGATAAGTGAACAAGTTGCTTGTATCAAAGATAAAGTAACATGGTAAGTGGACAAGTGAACGAGTGGACAAGTTAACAAGTTGCTTGCGAAGCCGAGACCCCGTCCTGTTTCTCCAATGAAAGACGAGATAACAGGTGACCGATGCCAAAAAGATAAAATAAATCATCATCCATTCAAGTTTTAACACTCAAAAGTTTGGATAACTCGCTTATTTTCTTTATTTTTGCTTCCATAATAGTTGTGTTGTCTTGTCTTTAAAATCTGTTCTTTAGCGATTACTAATTTACAAAGAAAATTCGACAAACTGTTATTTTTCTATTTATTAGGGTGGGAAACTTTGGTTTTTTATAAATAAAAAATAATGACAAAAAGTGTTATTGATTCGCATATAACAGAGCAACTATATAAAATATACGAGTTAGATATTGACGGTTTCGTAACTAATAAGGAACAAGTAAAAACATTTAATTTTGAATATAAATGGCCAGTTGTTGATTTCTTAGAACCAATTTTTATGCCTTTGTTTTACAACATAGACTCTAATTTTATCTATTTGACAAAAGGATATGATATAGCCCTAAATGAAAAATATTCTAAGTTTTCAAGAGAAGATTTTATAGAGTTTATAAAAGGTAACAAAACTCACAGTCCACGAGGATATAGTAAAGAAAGCATCGATATTTACTATATGATAGGATTAACTATTTTTGACGAAACGTTTGAATGGTTAATTCATAATAATGTTGATGTAGGATATTTGACTTTTTCTTTTCAAGTTGAAAAATTTAATAATGAGAAGGTACTTGATTTACTTATGAACAACAAATGGTTTGTTCATGATAAAAATTCGTGAGGAATGCAGTGGTGTGGTTATGCTTCAAATCGGGTGTTATTGTAATAATTATCTGATTATTAATGTTGTTTTTTATGATTAGGCGTAAAGGTGGGAAAAATTCTCTGCCTTTTGCTATTTTTACAAATAAAATGATGAGCCAACAAAAAGTTTTTGGAGCTTTATGCTCCAGATTGTAAGTTGAGTTTCAATGTCCGTATTGCCACTCAAACAATGTTATCAAGTATTGGTGTCCGATTAAAAATCTCATTATGGTAAGGCACACTTTTGTTCTTACATACACAAGAAAATGATTCTTTTTCCTCAAATAATCGATGAGGATATCGCAGAAGATGACTCTGTTTGTTTTTTAGACTCCTTAGTGGATAATCTTATGTTGTATAATGTTTATAAACTTTATAAGCCCAGTAGTCGCAAGTACGGTGTCATCTATAATGAAACATGTCGTGGTATTGGATTGAGGAGCTTCGCCATACTTATGTAAAAGACATATATAACGTAGTGCAAAGTGGTTCATCAAGTTTTTTCAATCCAACTGAGGACGAATCTTCATTCGATAGAAACAATTCTTACCATGATTTGAAAGCTCATATATTTTATGCTTGCATATACTGTGGATGCTCTCACACACAATGCGAAAGAGGAAAAGAGAAAGGATTAACTCCGAAGCCGAAACTCCGTCATGTTTCTTTAATGACAGGCAAGATAACAAGTGACCGTTGCCAAACTTGCCAAAAAGATGAAATAAATCATCACTCATCCGACTTTTAACACTCAAGAGTTTGGATAACCCACTTATTTTCTTTATTTTTGCTTCCATAATAGTTTTGTTGTCTTGTCTTTAAAATCAGTTCTTTAGAGATTACTAATTTACAAAGAAAATTCGACAAACTTTTTTTTCTATCTTATTTATTAGGGTGGGAAACTTTAGTAACTAAATCTAATGCTATCAATACTGTAAGGCATCATGTTAGATTTGGAGATGTATTGGATATAGAATTCCAGGAGGGCAATGTGCAAGATTTAGTGGTGGTGGCAAAATATTTATAGGATTTTTAGAATAAAAATATGAGTAAATTTAATATAGAACTATCAAGTGTTCCTGATAGAGAAAATCTTGTAGCAGAAATCTGGTATGAAAAAAAAATGGTTGCCGAAGTCAACAAAGAAACAGAAAAATTTGTGATTGAATTTTGTCTTGATGAAAAAATTTCATTTATGTTGGATGAATTTCTCGAGGTACTTGAAAATGCAAAAAGAAGAATACTTGAAAGATAATGCTTCGTTAATGCTCCAAATCGGGAGTTATTGCAATAATCATCTGATTATCAAATTTTTAAAGATTAGGCATAAAGGCAGAGATAGATTCCTTACCTTTTGCTATACCAAAAACAAAGGAAAATGAATTATAAAATGAATGGGGAGGAATACATGAGTAACTAAAGTTTCCCACCCCTTCAAATACAGGTTTTTCTCATTCCCCTTTGCCTGTCGTTCCCCTATTTCCATTGACTTTTAACACATGACTACCTGAGGTTATGCAGTGTGTCCATATACCTTATCCCATTTTCCAATGCTTCAGCCATTACGAGGATTTTGTACATCGCTTTGTTATTACCGCTGATTGTAGCCATAAGGTGCTGGGGTGTCACTCCAAGCGTTTCTCCAATGACAGGCGAGATAACAAGTGATCAATGCCAAACTTATCAAAAAGATGAAATAAATCATCACTTATTCGAGTTTTAACATTCAAAAGTTTGGATAACCCACTTATTTTCTTTATTTTTGCTTCCATAATAGTTTTGTTGTCTTGTCTTTAAAATCAGTCGTTTAGCGATTACTAATTTACAAAGAAAATTCGACAAACTGTTATTTTTCTGTCTATTTATTTGGGTGGGAAACTTTAGATAAGCAAACAAACAAATGCAATGTAAACAGCCAATGCTGCTGTTATAAATGCATTTACACCAGGTTCTATAGATTATAGCAATGGAGCAGATTAATGGGATGGTTCAGAACAAGCAATGATTCCTAAGGAGTTTCAGAATAAGCCATCAAATGGTACTTTTATGTATAACCTCAATTCCGCAGCATTATTCCTTGTGAGGTACTTTTATATATTGAAGTGATATTTTGGGATTAATCCATTGATTTGGGAATTTTCCAGGGTTCTTGGTTCTTGCATAGGCATGAAATCCCCCCACCCAAACCAATGGGGAAGTATGAAAACACCACAAAGAAATACTGTTTATTCAAGGAATACTTCAGCGTAGTAGGTTTTATTTGTATACAGGTTTAGAACGTTCTGCCTTCCCGTTCGCACCCATTTTTGCTGGAACGCTGACAAAAATGCAGGATAAAGGCTTTCAGTCTACTTGTCTTTTTCAATGGCTTGACCTTTTCGCTGATATGACGGACGAGATAGAGATAGAAGTTCTTCAGCATAGCGGTAACCATCATGAAAACCATGTTCTCAGCCATAAAGGAAAATGGCAGATGTGACCATCCGAAGTCATTGTTCTGTATGTCGAAGTTCTTTTCA
>NZ_JH114145.1:187417-196628 GCF_000224595.1 Prevotella sp. C561
ATATTTGTTCTGGAGACCATTGCTCAGTAATAAGAAGGCGCTTCGCCTCTTCCATGACATCCTTGTCGACTGAACGATTGCCTGGCTTTCTGCGCCTTGTTTGTACTGCATTTGCTTGGGCAGTTTCCCAATTATAGTGTCTTCGGACTCCGCTATTACGTCTTATTTCACGAGACACTGTACTTGCACTTACATTTATCGCCTTGGCAATATCTTTTTGTTTCGTTCTATTTTGGAGTAGCACAGAAATTGTGTACCTTTGCTCCGAGGTTAATTGTTTGTACATTGCAATGCAAAATTAATTAATCTTTGGGAGACAGAGGTCTCCCTTTCTTATTTTTATGCATTGCTTGTTGATTTTCTTCTCATGGGGGCTTCTCGCCCCCAAACCCCTCGGTGTTTTCAGGTATAGATTATTAAGCTACACCAGCACTTGGGATTGCAGTTCTATGTTGAACTTGCGCCCTTATCAATCTTCTTCTACGGGTAGTATTATCCCGCTTCTCCCCTATCGTCCTTATTTACCCCATGAGTCTTATTAGCCCTATAAAGGTAGCCTCCCCTCCTGTCACTCTGCGCATGATGCAAAGAATAGAATGTGAGTTTATCTCTATAAGACTGCTGATAAAAGGGGATGAAATGCTAAATATACTGACAGAGAATGTAAAGATATTTCACCAACCATTCTCTCTTTCATCCGAGAAGAGGCCGAATTTAAGTCAAGAAGAGGCCTAACAACGATAAAGAATATGCCCCTCTTGCACATAGAAGACGCCCTTCTTTGGGCAAGAAGGGCGTCTTTTCTAACGCGATTTATAACATATTGATTTATTGCATATTACGAACTTGTTTTTAAGGGATATCATACAACCACATAGAGCATACTTAGCTCTTCACGGTGTAATACTTTCTTACTCTTTTACAAACTCTTCTGTCCCGTAGAACGAAAGGTTTTGAATGACACTCGTGAGGCAGAAAGAACCTTTTAGAGTTACTTACTAGAGTTTCCCACCCTAACAAATAGATAGAAAATAACAGTTTGTCGAATTTGCGACTCTCCGTACTGTCCTTTTCTCTATGTGACATTTCATCAGAGACTTAAGCTTAGGCGAGTCATTATTAGTCCAAATTTCTAAAGAACTCCAAAAATGGTATGGACTATACTAAACAACTATCAACATAGAACTACGAATTACACAAATTGCACGAAGACGGAGGGTACAGAAGGAAAAACACTTTTAATGTTCTCAGACATAATGACAGGAAGAGACCGAAAGCTCTTACGTAGACAGAAGGACATAATGACAAAGAGTGGATGAGGGGCAGAATGAAGATGGCTTTGAATGTGTATAAGATATTAAACCTTTGTTATTTAGTGTTGTATCAATTGCTTTTATGAAATTATATGATTACTTTTAACAACGAAAATGACAACAGATTGCAAATCTTCCTCTTCTTCCAAAGAGCAAGACTGTTTTACAGCCACACGCAGAGGAGACTTCAAAACGTTGTTAGGGGTTTTCTCTTTTTTGTTTCTCATACGTGAGGGAAATTAAGATGACCTCGTTTTCTTTTTTTCTAACTACTTTAAAATTATCTATCATGAGTTCATTTAGAGCAACATTGGAATTAGGTGGCAAGGAGTACGACGTACTCTATTCTAACTACGAGTTCAGTCGTACCACTGACAAGAAGGGTCAGCCTGCATCAAGTATCTCTGGTGGTCGTATCAGCGTCACTATCGAGTCTACTGATGACACTTCTACTATCGAGGCTATGCTCAACAGTCAGTTCAAACCTGTTGAAGGTAAGATTGTTTACAAGAAGAGTGAGGAGGATGCTAAGATGAAGGAGATTTCTTTCAAGAATGCTTACATCGTTCACTACAAGGAGACACTCGACGTAAACAACGAGGCACCGATGACCATCGCTATGACCTTCTCTGCTGAGAATATCACCGTGGGTAATGCCGAGCTCGACAACCGCTGGCCTCGTTCATAGGTCTAAGAAACTTAAGGACTATGTCGGGCTACGTGCTTGACATGGTCCTTTTAGCTTTCTATTTAGGTCTCACCGCAGTAGGACATACCCATAAGCTGCAGAGATCGTCACCTTATTTATATATAGGGAACAAATCTTATCAAATCGCTTTTCAGCCTTAATTACCTCAAAAAATATATTCAATGGCAATACCTTTTAATCCCATCTCCATCACTATAGGAAAGGATGGACTTTCTTCTTTCAAATCACTTCGTATCGACCAAAGTACTGGTGCACATCATCACTTTGACCTCACGGTTGACCTTGAGTCGGGAGGTAACAGACAGGTGCATAACATCAGTAGCAGTAAAGAGTGGCTCGGCAAAGATATCATAGTGAAGGCTGCGAACAAACCATTCTTCTGTGGCATAGTGACAAATATTGAGTTGCATCGCGATGGCAGCGATTTCGGGTGTATACAGGTGTCTGGCTACTCCTCTACTTATCGTATGGAGACGGCACCGAGCTGTTACTCATGGAACGATAGGTCGATTGGCGATGTCGTAAAGAGTCTGTGCAGTGATGGTAAGGTGCAATTGGCATTGAATGCGGCACACAAGAAACAGTTGGATTACATCTGCCAATACGAGGAATCTGACTTCGATTTCGTTCGTCGTCTCGCCTTGCAGTATCAGGAATGGATGTATTATGATGGTCTGAAACTTGTCTTCGGTAAACCAAGACGATTGCCAGACCCTATCAAGATGGAATTTGGTACGTCACTAAGTTCCCTTAATATCGGTCTACAAACATTAGCTCGTCCAGAACAGGTGTTTACGTTCCATTCTGGTGCAAACCGTGAGATGGACCGCAAGACGCCCGATAAGGCTTACGGACACGACAGAATGGCGGGTGATGCGTTCCGTGCTGCGCTTCCCTCCTACCCTAAGGCGGCTCGCCAGTACTCCATACAGCGTGTCAGCTCTATCGATGATCTTGAGAATTATGTACTCCTAAAACAAGCAGCCGAGACGGCTGAAACACATTATGTTACAGCCGAAAGCCAGGACCCAAGACTACACGTGGGTTCGGTGATTAGCTTGTATAGTTCTTTCTTAAAGGGAGTTGGCAATCTCTCCCAAGAGAGCTTAGGCGATTTTATCATCATCGAGATGACCCATGAAGTGAGCGAGAGCTGTTATTACAAAAACCGTTTCAAAGCCATTCCTGGTACTGTAATGAGTCTGCCAAATCCAAAGGTTGAAATGCCTCTGGCTGAAACACAAATGGCGACGGTGCTAAGCAATGCCGACCCACATGGAGCGGGTCGTGTGCAGGTGCGCATGAATTGGCAGACCGACAACATGCGAACAAGTTGGGTGCGTGTGATGACACCAGATGGTGGTGGCAGCAAAGACGTAAAGAGCAACCGTGGCTTCGTTTTCATCCCAGAGGTAGGCGACCAAGTCCTCCTCGGTTTCCGCCATGGAGACCCTGCAAGACCATACGTTATGGGTAGCCTCTTTAACGGAACAACTGGTAACGGTGGAGGTTCAAATAATAGTGTTAAAAGTCTTAAAACACGTAGTGGTATTTCTGTTATCCTGAATGATGATAATAAGTCACTTGAGATAAAAGATGCAGGTGGGAGCTCCATTCATTTGGATGGAAATGGAAATATCTTGCTTAACGCCCCTAAGAACATACAGCTCCATGCTGGTAATGATATGTCCTTAATGGTAGGTCACGACCTACAAGTTAATGTTGGAAACTCTCAAACAACGAACATTGGTAATATGATGCTGACCAATGTAATGCAGAAGATATTGATAAACACTCCATTCATGCAGCAGCTTGTTGCAGACTTCTTCCACACACAAGCAGGAAAGGCATTGCTCAACTCTCAGAAGCAAATAAAGATTGAGGCTCCGGAGACGAATGTAGTTGGCGAGCAGGAACTTTTTATACATTCTGCAAACAAGACGGTGGTGAATTCACAAGGTACAATGGAGATGCGTGGAGAGCAGGGTATGCACGAACTGAATACGGCAAAAGAATATGAAACAGTAAAAAAGGAAATAGGTACAAAGGTATGTGTACAGTTTAGAACATCAGAAAGTTATAGCGGCGAGTTTGGCTTTGACTGGGTACGTTTTGCAGACTCGGGGAGAACTGGAGATATAGAGGAAAACCGCTACGACAAGATAATCGGTACTTGTGAGGGAGAAGGTAAAAAATTCAAACAAGACACGGGCAGATATAAGCAATTCCTATTTGAATATAAGCATCAGTATATAATTCCTTGGAAGAAGAAAGAGGCAGAATCTGCTATGTCAGCAGTTACTTCGGAAGCAACCGGGGATGCTGCTACAAAGAAGCCGGATTATCTCTATGTAGTACCTGTGATGACTTTATTAAAAGATCAATGTGCTGATTTGACCTTGAATATCGATGTTCATATAAAAGCTCAACGGTTAGAATATGAGTATGATAAGGATTTTTTTACTTTGAATCAAAGTTCTGCACCTATTCTTGATATCGGTCATTATCCATCGGCTGATGACCTTTCTATAACGTGTAATAAGGAGTTTTCGGAAGATAAGGAGATATGTCTTTATGCTTATGACGAACAGGGCAATAAATCGCTGGCAGGTAAATTAATTGTAAAGGCCAATGATGACAAGCATCGGTATGCCTTGGATGTGGTAATGGTTAATGTGAAAACTTGTATTAAGGATGATAATTTATCATCTCCACCCTCTAACCCCTTTCGCAAAATTACTTTGCAGAAATATTTTTCTCAATGTTATATAGATACCAATATAGAAGAATGTGAGCTTGATTTGACAACTCCAGATCGGAAAGAGGCTTTCCTTGCCTATACTGATAAAGAATTATTAAAAAGGGAAGATTTAAGTAACTTGAAAATATATGATTATTTGACAAGTGTGCTAAATAGTAATTCATATACGGCAAAGTATGCTTCTTATTATAAAATATATTTAATAAATGAGGATGCTGATGGAGATTCGTCTTTATATGGACGTGCCCGTGATATATGCTCTGAGGAAGTAATCGTGTTGGCTCCGGGTCTTGATGATACCACCTGTGCACATGAACTTTTTCATGCTTTAGGGTTATACCATTCGTTTAGTGAGTTAAACCAACACACTTTTGAAAAATATAAAACGGACAATATTATGGACTATTCTGATGTTGGAACAGAAAAAATACCAGTGATAGCCACATGGCAGTTCCAATGGAACATTCTTCATGAGAACTTACCGACGGTAGCACAGTGGAAAATAATGAAGAGAAAGGAAGAAAAGAAGAAGAGAAAAATCAACAAATAACAAAAAAATCACAAGAGGATGGTAAGGCAAATAATGATTTCATTGACAACGCTTATGATAATAAGCAGTTGCAAAGCACAGAATACAGATAGTAATAATATTAAAAAGAATAAGAATATGGAAAGGACAACAGAGAGGTTTGACACATCTACCTATTATATGGAAAGGCAAGGGCATGATTATCAATTTGAGAATTACTTGCGAGGTAAAGTGAGGCAGTTTGGAGGTGATAATGGCTCTGATTTCGTTGAATATGCAAGGAAAGAAAAATCGCTCTTTGGTACTTATAAAGAGTATCATAATAAGACACGGACTCTCAAAAAAGTAGGACAATATTATTATAATGAATTTAATATTGGTATTTGGAAAGTATATGATGAAAATGGCTATTTAATAGAAACAATAGATAAAGATGCCCCTTATAAGAACTATCCATGGGAAAAGGTGGAGAAGTTTGTCAAAGAAGAATTGAAACTGGATTTGTTTGATAAAAAAGTCTCTATCAATCGTTATTTGAGTAAACATAGTAAAATCCCTATATGGCGAATTCGGTGGCAAGTTGGCGTTAAGGTATATACAATTAAAATAAATGCTAATACCGGCAAGATAATTAATCAAGTAGAAGGGGAGGTAGAGAAATAGAACGGGATAGTTTACAGCGTCTTATTGTAAAGAAGTTGTTTCAAGAAAATAATAGTGCTACCTTTAGGGCTTGATGATGCAATCTGTACGTATGGATTATTAATCACAAGGTAGGACAAAATATAGTTTCTATTAAAATGAATGCTAATACTGAAGAAGTTATAAAGAAAGGTACAAATCCTATAATAAAGTAGAATGGTGAAAATTGTAACTAATGGTGCTTTAATGTGTTGTACTTTAGGAACAGAACAAGCCAAGTTGACAGTTCTTAGTCAAAGTTTCCGAAGTATTTCGGGAGAATTGGTAGCTACAGAGGAGGATAAAAGTGGTTTAGATAATATCTCCAGTTTTGGAGTTTGCAAATGTAGTTCTCCGAATCCTCCTTGTATTCCACAGCCACAAGGCTGGCAGCAAACAACACAGAAAGACAGTATCAATGGGATGAAAAAACTGACGGAGCAGTCATTCTGTATGTGTGCTAAAGGAGGAAGAATATCATTCGTTGATACAGGAAGTAATTCTTTTGTTGAAAGTGAATAAAAGTACTCATGCTCTACCTTTATGATGCTTTGTAGATGTCTTTATACCGATAAACTGCGTATGTCACTGGGTGAAACGCAGATGGCAACGGTGCTAAGCAATGCCGACCCACATGGAGCAGGTCGTGTGCAGGTGCGTATGAATTGGCAGACCGATAACATGCGAACAAGTTGGGTGCGTGTGATGACACCAGATGGTGGTGGCAGCAAAGACGTAAAGAGCAACCACGGCTTCGTTTTCATCCCAGAGGTAGGCGACCAAGTCCTCCTCGGCTTCCGCCATGGTGACCCTGCCCGCCCCTACGTCATGGGTAGCCTGTTTAATGGAACAACAGGTAACGGTGGAGGGTCAAATAATAGTATTAAAAGTCTTAAGACACGTAGTGGCATTTCCGTCATCCTCAACGATGATAATAGGTCACTTGAAATAAAAGATACAGGTGGTAGCTCCATTCATTTGGATGGAAATGGAAATATCTTGCTTAACGCCCCTAAGAACATACAGCTCCATGCTGGTAATGATATGTCCTTAATGGTAGGTCACGACCTACAAGTTAATGTTGGAAACTCTCAAACAACGAACATTGGTAATATGCTGCTGACCAATGTGATGCAGAAGATATTGGTAAACACACCCTTCATGCAGCAGCTTGTTGCAGACTTCTTCCACACACAGGCAGGAAAGGCATTGCTCAACTCTCAGAATCAAATAAAGATCGAGGCTCCAGAGACGAATGTTGTTGGCGAGCAGGAACTTTTTATACATTCAGCAAACAAAACGGTGGTGAATTCACAAGGTACGATGGAGATGCGTGGAGAGCAGGGTATGCACGAACTGAATACAGCTAAAGAATATGAAACAGTAAAAGAGGAAATAGGAACAAAGGTATGTGTACAGTTTAGAACATCAGAAAGTTATAGCGGCGAGTTTGGCTTTGACTGGGTACGTTTTGCAGACACAAAGAGAACTGGAGATATAGAGGAAAACCGCTACGACAAGATAATCGGTTCTTGTAAGGGAGAAGGGAAAAACTTCAAACAAAAAACCAACAAATACTATAAGTTCCTATTCGAATACAAGCAACAGTATATCATACCTTGGAAGAAAAAAGAAGCAGAAGCCGCTAAAGCAGCTACTCTTAACACAGGGACTAATGACGGTAAAAAATCAACAGACTATCTCTATGTAGTACCAGTGATGACTCTGAGACAAGGCAATTCTGCCAATTTGGTTTTGAACATAGACGTTAATGAGAAAGCCAAATCATTTAAATACGAATATGACACAGAACTCTTTTCTTTGAACAAGACAACTGTAAAAATATGTGATAAGGGCTCTTACAAAGGTGAGAACGGAGACACATTGAGAATAACGTGCAAGAAAGAGTTCTCGGAAGACAAGGAGATATGTCTTTATGCTTATGATGAGCAGGAGAATAAATCGCTGGCAGGTAAATTAATTGTAAAAGCTAACGATGAGAAGCATCGGTATGCCTTGGATGTGGTAATGGTGAGGGTGAAAACAGCTCTATATGCAGAAGGAAAAAGCTTAGGTAATATTCCTCCTAAGGATCCTTCTCGTAAAATAATATTGGATAAATATTTTTCTCAATGTTATATAGATGCAAATATAGAGGAATGTGAGCTTGATTTGACAACTCCAGATCGGAAAGAGGCTTTCCTTGCCTATACAGAAGGAGGCTATCTGAAGGGGAAGGAGTTGCCCGCTGAGGTATTTGAATACCTCACGAAGACATTTAATGAAGACAACATAACATCAAAATATAAGGAGTATCACAAAATATTTTTTCTTAACGAAAAGAATGAAGATGAAAGCTTATATGGACAAGCCAGGAAAATTTGCTCTAAGGAAGTCGTTGTATTAGCACCAGGCTTGCATGATACCACCTGCGCACATGAGCTATTTCATGCATTGGGATTATACCATTCATTTAGTGACTTAAACCAACACACTTTTGAAAAATATAAAACGGACAATATTATGGACTATTCTGATGTTGGAACAGAAAAAATACCAGTGATAGCTACATGGCAGTTCCAATGGAACATTCTTCAAGAGAACTTACCGACGGTAGAACAGTGGAAAGAGAATAAGAGAAAGAGAGAGGAAAAGAAAAACAAATCAACAAATAATGAAAAAGTAATAAAAAGATGGTAAGGCAAATCATAATTTCATTGGCAACGCTTATGATAATAAGCAGTTGCAAAGCACAGAATACAGATAATAATAATATTAAAAAGAATAAGAATATGGAAAGGACAACAGAGAGATTTGACACATCTACCTATTATATGGAAAGACAAGGACATGAATATCAATTTGAGCATTACTTGCGAGGTAAAGTGCGGCAGTTTGGAGGTGATAATGGCTCTAATTATATAGAATATGCCAGAAAAGACAACAGCCTATTTGGAACGTGTAAGGAGTATTACAATAAAACGGGAACTCTAAAGTTAGTGGGAAAATATTATTATAATAGATTTAATGCGGGCATCTGGAAAGAGTATGATGAGAATGGTTATTTAATAGATGAATACGACCAAGATGCCCCTTATAAAAACTATCCATGGGAAAAAGTGGAGAAGTTTGTAAAGGAAGAGTTAAAGCTGGATTTATTCGATAAGAATGTTTCTATAAGGCGAATATGTAAGTGATAAAACCAATAATACCAGTAT
>NZ_JH114145.1:196648-221502 GCF_000224595.1 Prevotella sp. C561
AATATTATTATAATAGATTTAATGCGGGCATCTGGAAAGAGTATGATGAGAATGGTTATTTAATAGATGAATACGACCAAGATGCCCCTTATAAAAACTATCCATGGGAAAAAGTGGAGAAGTTTGTAAAGGAAGAGTTAAAGCTGGATTTATTCGATAAGAATGTTTCTATAAGGCGATATGTAAGTGATAAAACCAATATACCAGTATGGATTATTCATTACAAGGTAGGATCAAATATAGTTTCTATTAAAATAAATGCCAATACAGGAGAAATTATAAAGAAAGGTACAAATCCTATAATAAAGTAGAATGGTAAAAATTGTAACTGATGGAGCTATTATGTGTTGCACTTTAGGAACTTGGCAAGCTAAGTTGATGGTTCTTAGTCAAAGTTTCCGAAGTATTTCGGGAGCATTGGTAGCTACGGAGGAGGATAAAAGTGGTTTAAATAATATTCCAAGTTTTGGAGTTTGCAAATGTAGTTCTCCGAATCCTCCTTGTACTCCCCAACCACAAGGCTGGCAGCAAACAACACAGAAAGACAGTATCAATGGGATGAAAAAGCTGACGGAGCAGTCATTCTGTATGTGTGCTAAAGGAGGAAGAATATCGTTCGTAGACACAGGAAGTAATACTTTTGTTGAAAGTGAATAAAAGTACTCATGCTCTACCTTTATGATGCTTTGTAGATGTCTTTATACCGATAGACTGCGTATGCCTCTGGCTGAAACACAGATGGCAACGGTACTCAGCAATGCCGACCCACATGGAGCGGGTCGTGTACAGGTGCGCATGAATTGGCAGACCGACAACATGCGAACAAGTTGGGTACGCGTGATGACACCAGATGGCGGTGGCAGCAAAGACGTAAAGAGCAACCGTGGCTTTGTTTTCATCCCAGAGGTAGGCGACCAAGTCCTCCTCGGCTTCCGTCATGGTGCTCCCGCCCGTCCCTACGTCATGGGTAGCCTGTTTAATGGAACAACAGGTAACGGTGGAGGTTCTAATAATAGTATTAAAAGCCTTAAGACACGTAGTGGTATTTCTGTTATTCTAAATGATGATAATAGGTCACTTGAAATAAAAGAGGTTCTTCCGTTAAATGCGTAGATATGGCTTTTTAATGTTTATAAGCTATTGGCGGATTCAACAGGCAAGTCCAAGTGGGTTGTGAGGACAGAAATTCGCACCTATCGTGCCTTCTCTGACAAGGAGTACGGTACAATATATCTTGCTGAAAGGATAGACTATGTGGGAGGTGGTTTCCTATTGTTAGATTATAGTGGGCGTAAGCACTTACTTTCTACTATAAAAGATCACCTTGGGCGTCTCATTATCTTTGGACAGGACGAGGAACGAGGTCTTATCCGCTCAGCAATGTATAAACATGGCGATGTCATAGACCAATTGGTGGCATACGACTATGATGAAAAGAGTAATCTTATACGTGTACGTGATCGATTTGGTAAGAGTATTGAGTTTGAATATGATGGTGCCAATAGAGTGGTTTTACGTCGTAACCGCAACAATATGACGTATACATGGGAGTATGACACTGAAGGACGTGTTATCCATACTACTGGTGAAGGTGGTATACAGGAAGGATATATATCTTACCATGACGGATATAACGAAGTAAGATACTCTGCTACAGGAGCTACGGAGCAGTATTATTATGACGAAAACAACCTTGTATATAAAAAGGTGGATGCCATGGGTGGTGAGACCTGGTATGGTTATAATTCTTGGCATGAGCGAACATTGGTGGGTACACCGGAGGGTAAGGTCGTAGGATATGATTATGATGACCGTGGTAACCTTATAAGATTGACGGCTGCAGACGGAGCTGAGACTGTTTATGAGTATGATGACCATAATCGTGTGATAGCACGTACAGATGCAGCCGGTAATAGAGAAGAATGGGTCTATGATGCAGAGACAGCATTGTTGCTGAAACATAAGGAAGCGGATGGTACTGTTGTTACTTATACATACGAGAAGGATAAGCAGCAGCCTTCTGCTATTGAGTATGGTGAAGAACTACGTGCTGTTCTACAATATGACACTTTAGGATTAATCTCAAATATTACAGATGGGCATGGCGTTTGTGAAACATTCGCTTACGATGACTATGGCCGTCCACTGAAGCACAGGCATGCTGATGGAAACAGTACAGAGTGGCAGCGTGACCGACTTGGCCGTGTTACTCGCTACGCAACTCCTGGGCAGAGCGTGATGCGCATCTCCTACGATGCCTACGACCTGCCTGTTGAAGTTACCAGTGGCAATGAAGTGTGGACTATGGAGTACACTCCTATGGGTAACCTGCGCCGTCAGACACGTCGGACGAGTAGTATGCGCATGGTCAGTGCGCTGAGCTATGAGTATGATTTCTATGATCAACTGAAGTTTGTTGAGAACGAACATGGTGAACGCTATTTCTTTGAACGTGACCTTAATGGCGAGATAATCTGTGAGAGGGGATTCGACGGAGCGGAACGCCACTATATCCGTGACCTTGACGGCACGGTGATCACGACACAGCTGCCTGATGGTACGACTGTGCACCATCAGCATGACCTGGCTGGGCGACTTACCTATAACAAGTACACCGATGGTAGCTGGGAGGCTTGGGAGTACGATAAGGTAGGACGGCTCACCAAAGCGTACAACAGGGACAGCGTGACGGAGTTCGTGCGTAATGCTTGGGGGCAGGTCATAAAGGAAACGCAGGACGGGCGTACAGTGGAACACAAGTATGATGACCGCTCTCGACTGTCGCATATAGTAAGTGCATTAGGAGGAATTATTACCTACGGATATGATGCAAAAGGCTCTGTCAACCACATATCAGCTGGCATGTCAGGGCGGAAGAAGCCTTGGGAGGCGGATATAGCATACGACCGATTCGGGCGTGAAACATCACGTATGATGCCTGGCTGTGTAGAGAATACGATGCACTATGACAGCATTGGCCGCCCTGCACATCAGCGTGTCCGTCATAATGGCCGGACGCTGCTTGACAAGTCATATACTTGGGGTGATAATCTTCGTCTTTTACGAACGTTTGACACAATAAACCGCAGAAGTGTCCGTTACGATTATGACGCCTTCGGTTCTCTGTCAGGGGCAGTGTTTGGTGACGGAAGTCGTCAGTGGCGTAACCCAAATGCAATGGGTAACGTGTATGATAGTCCCGACCGAATGGACAGGATCTATGGTCGTGGTGGACAGTTGCGTGAGGACAAGAAGTGGCGGTATTATTATGACAGCCATGGCAATCTTGTGCTGAAGACCATGCGCAGGATGGAACCATCGCATAATGCGGAGGCACGGGATAAGTTCCTTGCTTGGCAGAGCGGTGATTATGCCTATACGTGGCAGGGCAATGGTATGCTTAGAAGTGTAACACGGCCGGACGGCAAAACTGTAACCTTCAAGTATGACGCTTTAGGCAGACGCATTGAGAAGGTCTTTGACGGACGAGTGTATCGCTACCTCTGGGATGGTGATGTCATCCTGCACGAGTGGGACTATGCCGAGGCTGACCGTCCGAACACGATTGTTACCGAGACTGGCGAGGTCACACTCGATAGGCCAGAACCAGTTGAGAATCTCATCACGTGGGTTTACGACAGTGACAGCTATGTCCCTACAGCCAAGATTGTTGGTGACAGGCATTACAGCATCATCAGCGACTACATCGGCCGTCCCGCCCAGGCATACGATGATAATGGTAATATCGTCTGGCAGGCAGACTATGACATCTACGGTAATCTCCGTAACCTCCACGGCTGCAGGCAGTTCATTCCTTTCCACCAGTTAGGACAGTACGAGGACGAGGAGACTGGGCTGTATTACAACAGATTCAGGTATTATGATACGAGGATTGGTAATTATATCAGCCAAGACCCGATTTCTATAGTAGGCGGGATAAATGTATATGCTTATGTTCATGATTCTAACAGTTGGATAGACCCATTAGGATTGAGTTCCAACCCCATAATATTTACAAGTAGTAGCGGACAGACTCATAAAATCAGTGGATATACAAATTTGGGTCATATGAGCGATACCCAATTAAATACACTCTATCATGCAAATAATAATGCTCTCAAAGGAAAAGGTTTTGGATTATCTGGTGTGGATAAACAAGGGAATACAATTGTACTACATCATTATAAACAAAATCCTAATGGAGATTTAATAGCTATGCCTGCCAAACATCACGATAAACCACATACAAACCCTGGCCAACATCCATTTGGGAAGCAAAAAGGAAGTGGATTAACACCTGACGAACGAGCTGTATTTAATAAATGGAAGCAAGAATATTGGAAAAAACAAGCCGAAGCGGAATTAAAAGCGAGAGGTAAAATAATTGGTTATAATTAATTAAAAAAGGATATGAAACAAGAAATCATAAATAAATTGAATGTTTTTTTTCAAGATAATCCCACGATGTTAGGGAAAGCTGCTACTAATGAACAAATCATAAGCGCAGAAAAAGAACTTAATATTATAATGGATAAAGATTATAAAGAGTTTATTCAAAACTATGGAGGTGCTTATGCTGGATTAGCAATTCATGCTTTTGTAAATGGAACATCAATAGGGAATGAAACTATAATTGATTTAACAAATAACGCTCGTAAACTTTTTAATGAAGCTAATCTTTTTTCCAGAGATTAATAAGAGTCTTGTAATTGCAGACGATGGTTCAGGAAATCCTATTGCTATTATGCCTAATGGGGAAGTGGTGTTATTTGACTACGATACAGAAGAAAAGCAGGTGCTTTCAAATTCTTTTGAAGAATTTATTGAAGAGAATTTTGTGGAATGGTAATCGCAAGTTCAAAGCACGAGGATTAGACGTCACTGTTCATCACAATAAGATAAAAGAGGGAAAAGACATTGAAGACAGATTTATGGATAAGGACGACCCACTAAGTTTAGTCCGGGTGCGTCATCTGAACTGTGCCATTGGCTTCATTTCTTTAGGAGCTTGAGGAATGCTGATGGACAAACCGAAGCTGTCTTTCTCTTGGTAAAGTCACGCTGGGTTCGATATAAAGTATGGCTTTTAATTCACTGGTGATATAAACCATCGTTTTTCTTGATGTTGCAAAGATATGACAGTATTTCTGAGCTTCCTAATTTTTGGATATGTAACTTCAAGAACCTATAATAATTGGAAGCGGCCGACAAACTTTTTATTGTGTTAGCTGGTAACACAGTTGAAATAACATTGTCTATATTTCTTACATTTTATTCTTTTACCTCATATCTTTACTACACTTACAGAAAGATCCCCTGCCCCATTCCACACGACAACTATGCAAGAGAGAAGGCGGCTGTGTCAACTGATGAAAAGATTGTATCCTGTTCTTTTAATACCATGTTCACAACACGTCATTCGCACAAATCAATCATCAAAAACACATTTTATGAGCCGTTTATCCTGTCGTTCTATTTTTCTTTATTACCTTTGCTCACCTAATTAAGTAAAGTAGCACTAGCTTTCGTTTGTTATTAAGAACTTAAAACAACAAAGAACTGCTTGTAAGCTACCCCAGATATTATAAAAGACAGAAAACAAATATAAAAAATATGGCAAAGAAGAAAAAGCAAAAGAAAGGTGGACAACAACAGTTTCTTTCACCAGAGAAATTCCTGAAAACGAGAGCCAGATCCCTAAAAATAGGGAAATGCTACTGCGCCGTTAACCTATTTGAAATTGGAGTTGGTTATGTCTTAGTTTCCAGAGAACATACAGGCGGTAAGATTAGTTATGCATGCTATCTCATTGAGACCTTTTACTTAGGGTTAAAAGATTCTATGTATGCAATAAGAGTAGATGCAGGCGATTTTATCGATACTGTAGAGATGCTCAGCGAGACAACTGAACTTGAAGAATGTAGCTACGAAGAAGCACACAACATTATATATGGTGCTATTGAATATGCCGCAGAACAAGGAAGAAAACCACATAGTAGCTTCATGATCACAAAGTATATGCTGGAAGAAGATACAGACGATATACCTCTCATAGAGTACGAGTTTGGGAATAGCTTCAGACACAATCTTCCACCTGCAGAGAGCGATGAAGACGACGAGTCTATCATTAAATCGGACAATGAAACAAATCCCACATGCGACATGGAAACAGAAAACGACAACAAATCACAGCAACTTGCAGAGAACTTAAACCTGCATAATAAATGGCTTGTAGAGGAACTAAGCAAACCCGAAAACGCTTATTGGTTAGAAAAACCATTAATAAGCAAGATTCTTGCTCTGCCTAAGGAAGAGCTGCGTTCGGACTTAGAAGAGATTATCCGCTATGTCATAACCATCACAAAAGATGGCGATATTCCTTCCTATTTTGAAAATGGAGACATCAATGGAATCCTTGCTTCTTCCCTTATCTTATTAGGAGAAGTGGGAAACAACAGCAGTAGTCTGGACCTCGTATTGGAGAGTCTAAGACAGTCAGAGGATTTCTATGATTATCATTATGGCGATACTGCTCATCATACTATTGTTCCGACTCTCTACAAGATAATGACAGCTGATGACTTTGATAAGCTACTCAGCTTCATGAAAGAGCCTTTGCCATATTCTTTCGGCAAATCTCATGTGGCTGAGACAATACTGCAAATAGTATTCAACCAGCCTGAATTGAGGCAGACATGTATTGAGTGGTTTGACAAGGTTATCACATTTGCAACTGAAAAACTACCAGAAGAAGAATATTTCGATGGTGCGTTGGCAGGAATTATCACCTCTGACGTCATAGATATACAAGCTTCAGAACTTCTCCCCAAAATAGAAGCAATGTATGATACAGGCTATGTAAACGAAATGTGGTGTGGGAGTTTTGATGATGTAAAGAAAAAGATTTCCAAGAAAAAGAAGCAGTCACATGAAGAATTCTTCAGCACTGATGTTTACAAAATCTTCGCTCATCAAAAGTCTTATCTAGAAGGTCATATTTAATGCTGGACGGAGGCACGCCTAATAAGTGTGCCACCTTATGCCCAAAAAGATCGTAATTAATAAGCGATTCTACCAAAACAAATTTTCCTGTCATTTCTGTCATCTAACGTAGACACACAAGTATTTGATTTATAAAGAGTTTACGATAAATGTTAAAAATGACAGGAAAATAAAATAAAAAAGGTTCTTCCGTTAAATGTGTGGACGCTTTTCGTAGTGCTTTAATGTAAGAGCCAAAGTTACTCATTAAACAAAAATATAGCTGAGACAGTCAACTATCTATCCTATTTTCATCCTCTTTCATTGAAAATCCTTCCGTTTTAAGACTTCGAAAATCTGCAGACAAGGGTTTAAAAAATCATTACATAATTTTAAGGAAAACACCTAGAACTAACGGCAAAAATACACACATGAAGCAAGTTTGCAATCAACAGGGTATCAATTAGTTACCAAGTATAAAGTAAAAGGTGCTTGATTGGACATCAAAAGGGCGTTAGCAAGGGTCTTAAAGAGCATCTTTTGCAACCCAGAAGGGCGTCTTTTAGAAGCCAAAAGAGCATGTATTGGGTTTGAGCTGTACGAAAACAATTTACAAACATGATTTAATAAGGGAATAAGCAGGTTATAGACGACAGATAGACATCACACCTAATTACATTTATCATATAGTTTACCTCCCCCTTATAAAACAATCTTATTGGAGGTAAGCTTACCATGTATGTGGATTAATCTCACTCTATTAACAATCTACACATTTAACGGAAGAACCATAAAAAAACTCTTGTATAATACGTGATAAATTCCTTCTTACTTTAGCGGACTTTATCACTCCATA
Organism: Prevotella sp. C561; assembly: GCF_000224595.1. Classification (NCBI taxonomy): domain Bacteria; kingdom Pseudomonadati; phylum Bacteroidota; class Bacteroidia; order Bacteroidales; family Prevotellaceae; genus Prevotella; species Prevotella sp. C561. The sequence continues at coordinate 204,486 of NZ_JH114145.1, forward strand.
TTATCGAAGTATCTCAAAAAAGAAAGGAAAGCACGAATATTAGCTATTTTTTCGTTATCTTTGCAGCAACAAAACATTGAGAACGAGAATGGAAAGTGCAAAGAAGTATTTGTTGGGAATGACACTTGGAGAACTGAAAGAGGTTGCCAAGTCGCTCGGAATGCCAGCTTTTACAGGCGGACAGATAGCCAAGTGGCTCTATACACAGCATGTGAAAAGTATTGATGAGATGACGAACATCTCAAAAGCAAACAGAGAGAAACTCGCTGCAGAATATGCTATTGGCTGTAAGGAACCTATTGATGCACAACATTCTAAGGACGGAACCATCAAATATCTCTTCCCAACTGACAATGGTAAGTTTGTTGAAACGGTGTATATACCAGATGAAGACCGTGCCACACTCTGCGTTTCTTCACAAGTGGGGTGTAAGATGAACTGTCTCTTCTGCCAGACAGGAAAGCAGGGTTTTGAAGGTAGTCTTTCGGCTACAGACATTCTCAATCAGATTTACTCCCTCCCTGAACGTGACAAGCTGACGAATATCGTCTTCATGGGGCAGGGCGAACCAATGGATAATCTTGATAACGTACTTCGTACCACAGAGGTTATGACAGCTGACTTCGGCTACGGATGGTCACCAAAGCGCATTACAGTGAGCAGTGTAGGCGTCAAAGGAAAACTCAAACGGTTCCTTGATGAAAGTGACTGTCACGTTGCTATCAGTATGCACACCCCTCTGCACGACCAGCGTTCGGAGTTGATGCCAGCAGAAAAAGGAATGTCTATAGAGAGTATCATCGAGTTACTCAGCAATTACGATTTCTCACATCAACGTCGTCTGTCGTTTGAATACATTGTCTTCAAGGATTTCAATGATAGTGAGGAACATGCTAAGGCGATTGTACATCTACTCAAAGGATTGGACTGCCGCATCAATCTTATTCGTTTCCATCCTATCCCTAATATTCCATTGCAGGGTGTTGATGACCATAGGATGGAGAGATTCAGAAACTATCTGACACAACATGGTATCTTCACAACAATCCGTGCCAGTCGTGGACAGGATATCTTTGCTGCCTGTGGTCTGCTCTCAACGGCAAAGAAGATTGATGAGGAAAGAGGAAGAAAGAAAAGTAAAAGATAAAAAGGAAACTGAATAAAACAAAACAATACAAGATATAATTATATGAACGAGAATAAAAGAATCCGTATAGCAATCACACACGGAGACACGAACAGCATTGGTTATGAGCTTATCTTTAAGACCTTTGCTGAACCAGAGATGTTGGAACTCTGCACGCCAATCATCTATGGTTCGCCTAAAGTAGCCACCTATCATCGCAATGCACTCAATATTGAAGCAAACTTCACTATTATTAAAGATGCATCAGAAGCACAGAATGGACGGCTTAACCTGCTCCCTGTCTTCGATGACGAGATTAAGGTTGAATTAGGTGTACCTTCTGAGGAAGCTGGTGTAGCTGGTTTGCGTGCTGTAGACAAGGCTTTAGAAGACTATCGTCAAGGACTATTTGATGTTCTCGTAACCGCTCCTATCGATAACAATGAACATTTCCACTTTAGTGGTCAGAGCCGATATATTGAAGACCATTTGGACACAGAGGAGCAAGGACTATCTGTATTGATTAATGACGGACTACGTATTGCTCTCGCAACACGTAACCTCCCATTACGCCAAGTAGCAGAGTCTATCTCAAAAGCAAGTATTGTTAATAATGTAAGTGCACTCTTTAAGAGTCTTCGTCGTGATTTCCGCCTTTCTTGTCCACGCATTGCCATACTCGGTTTGAACCCCAAAGCCGGCGACAATGGTTTGTTGGGCTCTGAAGAACAAGAGATTATCTTGCCAGCTATAGACGAACTGGTAGAAAATGGGATACAAGCTTTCGGCCCCTACCCTGCTGACACCTTCTTTGGCTGCAACGATGCAGAACAGTTTGATGGTATATTAGCAATGTATTACGAACAAGGACTTGCTCCTTTCCGTACTCTTTCGTCATGCCATGGTATCATATATACAGCGGGATTATCACTTATTCGTACAGCTGCAGAAATACCAAATAGTCTGGCATTAGCAGGTAAGGGGATTGCAGACGAACTACCCTTTCGCCATGCAATCTATCTCGCTATAGACATCTTCCGCAATCGTGCAGAATACGATGCACCAATGGGCAATCCTCTTCCAAAGCTTTACAAGGAAAGAAGAGATGAAAGCGACAAGGTGCGCTTTGCCATTCCACGTAAGCGTGAGGACCGCACACTAAACAACGGCGAAAGCCGTAACACGAAAGAGACACACTAAGCGTGTCCTCTTTCTATTACTGATATTAATAAAGAAGACCTATGAACAAAAAGTTTCAGAACATCTTCTTCATCTTTGGCTTGGTTGTACTCTGTATTATGGTGTACAACCTTGACTTTACTGATGCATGGCAAAAAATACAGCATGCAGGTTATTGGTTCCTTGCTGTAGTTATACTTTGGGCATTCCTCTACATCTTTAATACGGCAGCTTGGTACACGATTATACGTAGTCAGATACAGGGCGCAGAGGAACGAAAGAAGGTTTCTTTCCTATGGCTTTATAAGGTTACTGTGTCAGGCTTTGCCCTTAACTACGCTACTCCAGGAGGACTAATGGGTGGTGAACCTTATCGTATCATGGAACTTACACCAAAGATTGGAGCTGAACGTGCAACCTCTTCTGTCGTCCTTTATGCCATGACCCACATCTTTAGTCATTTTTGGTTTTGGCTTGTCTCCATCTTTCTTTATATCTTCACGCAGCCTGTCAACCTTCCGATGGGTGTGATGTTAACTGCAGTCTTTGCCTTTTGTGTGTCTGCTATTTGGTTCTTCCTCACAGGCTATAAGAAAGGTTTAGCAGTTCGGGGAATGAACCTTGTACGGCATATACCTTTTATAAAGAGATGGGCAGAACCCTTTATTGCCAGTCATAAGGAAGAGCTCGACAGAATTGACACACAGATAGCATCATTACACAACCAGAACCCTCGTACCTTCTTCACCGTCGTTCTACTTGAGTTTTCATGCCGAATTTGTAGTGCATTAGAGATATTCTTCATCCTTTTAGTATTACTCCCGTCAGTCAATTACTTTGACTGTATTCTCATTCTTGCCTTCACCTCTCTCTTTGCCAACATGCTCTTTTTCATGCCTCTACAATTAGGTGGTCGCGAAGGAGGCTTCCTAATGTCTGTCAAAGGCTTAGGACTTACGCTCGAAGCGGGTATTTTCGTTGCCCTACTCGTCCGTATCCGTGAACTCATTTGGACAGCTATTGGCTTACTACTTATCAAACTGAATAGAAGACAAGACAAGTAATCCGCAATATAAAAACAGTTATAAAAAAGTTCGCGAACAATCATCAAGATGTTCGCGAACTCTTTATGAATTATTCGCGAACTTTTTTCTACTTGTTATACGACTGACGTTCATAATTCTAAACTATTTGAATTATCCTTTATCAGAGGCGGCAAAGAAAGACAAAAAGAAAGTTGTTAAAGTCTGCCAAAGTTGCAGTTTTTTCAAATTTAATAGGTAAATTTGTCAGTTAAATGAATACAACAGAATTACAGAAAACCAAACAACGATATAATATTGTCGGTAATAGTGACGGACTAAATCGTGCATTGGATGTTGCTCTACAGGTAGCACCCACCGATTTGTCAGTACTAATTATCGGTGAGAGCGGTGTTGGTAAGGAAATTATCCCACGTGTAATACACGACAATTCACCTCGTCGACGTGAGAAATACTTTGCTATCAACTGTGGTTCTATCCCAGAAGGAACCATTGATAGCGAGTTATTCGGTCATGAGAAAGGTTCTTTCACTGGTGCTATAGGTGAGAGTGAAGGTTATTTCGGTATAGCCAATAAAGGCACAATCTTCCTTGATGAGGTTGGTGAACTACCAATAGCAACGCAAGCTCGACTGCTTCGTGTACTTGAGACAGGAGAGTATATTCGTGTCGGAGGACAGGAAATTCGCAAGACTGACGTACGCATTGTTGCTGCTACCAATGTAAACATGCGTAAAGCCATCAGCGAAGGAAAGTTCCGTGAAGACTTGTTCTATCGTCTGAATACAATTCCTATCCAAATGCCACCACTCCGTGATCGTGGCGAAGATATCCTACTTCTATTCCGTCTTTTCGCAATGCAAATGGCCGAGAAGTATCATCTTCCAAAGATTACACTTACCGAAGAAGCCCGACAGATACTGTTACAATATAAGTGGCCAGGCAATGTTCGTCAACTAAAGAACATTACCGAACAGATGTCAATCCTTAGTGAGAAGCGAGAGATTGATGCTGACACATTGCTGCACTTTATCCCTCGTGATCAGGATAGTACACAACTTGCACCAATACAAAGTGGTGGTACGCATAGTTATGAGAGCGAACGTGAGATTCTCTATAAGATACTCTATGAGTTAAGAGGAAATGTAAGTGACTTACGTCGCGACCTTACCAATGTTCGTAAACAGTTGGAAGAGAGTAGACAACTCAATGGGGCAAGTGGATTCCAACCTGCTCCACAGACAGTCTCAAATCTCCCAGCCACTGCTAACAAGCAACCCATCACCCCTACTCGTACGATAGAACCGGTTGAAGATGCTGAAGCTGAAGAGATCTCTGAACCAGAGACACTCAACCTAAATGATATTGGGAAGCAACTCGTGGAGAAAGCATTAGAACGCAACAATGGCAATCGCAAGAAAGCTGCCTTAGAGTTAGGTATCAGCGACCGCACCCTCTATCGTCGCATCAGACAATACGGGTTAGACAAAGATTAAACAATAACTACGTAAAAGAATTATCCTCTCATAAAAGACAATGAAGATAGGAAAGAACATAATATCTATTCGTCCACTCACATGGGGTGTAACAGCTATCTGCTTGCTCTTGCTTGTAGCGTGCAGTGTATCTTATAAATTCAATGGTGCAAGCATTGATTATAGTAAGGTACATACTATCCAGATTTCAGATTTCCCTATCCGTTCATCCTACGTATGGGGCCCTATGGGACCAATGTTCAACAACCAGTTGAAAGATGTCTTTGCCAATCACACACGTTTACAACAAGTGAAGCGAAATGGAGATATGAAGATTGAGGGTGAAATCACACAATACCAGCAACGTAATAAGAGTGTTTCAAGCGAAGGATATTCTGCACAAACAGAACTTTCCATCACCGTCAACGTGCGTTTCACAAACAATACTAACCATAGCGAAGACTTTGAGCGACAGTTCACAGCCACAGCAAGCTATGAAACAGTACGTAGTCTGAACTCTGTACAGGAGGAACTCGTCACACAGATGGTGAAAGATCTTACTGACCAAATATTTAATGCAACCGTAGCTAATTGGTAAATACAATTCATTTGCACTATCATTTTTACCATTCCCCCTCATAAACGCTTCAACACATGGATATAGCCAATCTGATTAATCACCCAGAAAATCTGAACAAGGAGACCTTATATGATCTCCGAAGTCTGCTTGCGCTTTATCCTTATTACCAACCAGCACGTATCCTACTACTACAAAATCTCTTCCTACTCCACGACCCGACCTTCGATGACGAGTTGAGACGTGCTGCTGTTTATATCTCTGATCGTCACATACTATTTAAGCTTGTAGAAGAAGCTCACTATCGGTTGATTCCACAACAGAAACAAGTAAAAAAGCAAACAGAAGCTTCTACTGCTACACAGACAGCCAAAGAGGAACAGGATCGTACGACCTCACTGATAGACAATTTCCTGGAACAAATCCCAGAGGAGGCCGAAAGAGAACAAGAAACAGCTGGTGTACGTAAACCAACACCTGCCGATGCAACAGTAGACTACGTTGCTTATTTACTGGAAAGTGAGAGTAAACAGAAAGAAGAGGTCACCCCGCAGCTTAGAGGACAAGAACTAATCGACGACTTCATCTTCAACGAAGGAGGTAAGATAACCTTACAAGAGGAAACAGAATACGAACCAGAAGAAAACAATCATAACGAAGCAGCCGAAAACGAAGATACAGGCTACTTCACCGAGACCTTAGCAAGAATATATATAAAACAAGGTCGATATTCCAAAGCATTGGAAATTATTAAGCGATTAAATTTGGTATATCCGAAAAAAATCGTTACTTTGCAGACCAAATACGGTTTTTAGAGAAATTGATAATAAATAACAATAAAAAATAAGACAAGAAAAATGTACACGTTATTAGTAATCCTTATCGTGATTGCAGCACTTTTGATGATTGGTGTCGTACTGATTCAAGAGTCAAAGGGCGGTGGTCTTTCTTCAAACTTCTCATCTTCTAATGCCATCATGGGCGTTCGCAAGACTACTGATTTCGTTGAGAAGACTACATGGGGTTTAGCTATTGCTATGGTAGTTATCAGTGTTGCCAGTGCATACGTGGCTCCAAGAGCAAGCACTGATGAGAGCGTAATAGAGAAAGCTGCAACACAGGACAACACAACTAATCCTAATAACCTGCCTAATTTCGGCGCAAGCCAGCAGAAACAGGCCGCACCAGCTGCTCAAGCTCCTGCTGCACCAGCTCAGGCACCAGCATCTCCAGCTAAATAAAAAGAAATAACAAAAAAGTACGGGAAATATTTGGTCGTTCCAAATAAAACCCGTACCTTTGCACTCGCTAAGAAGAAATAGCCAACATGGTGGATGTAGTTCAGTTGGTTAGAGCGTCAGATTGTGGTTCTGAATGTCGTGGGTTCGAATCCCACCACCCACCCTTCTTAAATTAAGCGGAAGTCTTTAATAGATTTCCGCTTTTTCTTTTATATATGTGATAAGCAACAGTACTAAAACTAAAATTAGTGATTTTGTAGTTTAATAACCGACTTAGATAAAACAATAAATCTCTCTTTCATAACTACCTCCTCATGGATAAAACTATAAAACACTTAGGGAATATAGCTTGTTCGGTATTTGACGTCATAAAGACTTGCTAACAAGAGAAGCTATTACACATATTACAAGAATATTTTTTATTTTAGTTTGCTGTCATTTTTAACATTTTATGTAACCATACTGATAACTAATTAGTTAGATGACGACTCCGCATGACAGTAATGACAGCAAATTTAAAACCATCTCAAAACAAAGAAGTAAACGCATCCCCACTCTCACTCCGAAACAACGGGCACTACCCCAAAAGATATAAGAGAGAAGGACACATAGATTGAAGGCGTCTGGTAAGGCAGACTAAGTCCCCTATCAAATATCATACACTAAACTTCTAAAAGACTACTTATTCACGAAATACTCTCATTGTATTTCTTATTAATAGATGTCTACACATCATTACTGAATATAGCTAATTCCCTTTCTTACAACTGCCGAGAACCTTAAACCCACTTTCCAACGCTCGAGCCCATACTCTATTATCACATTCTTACTCCCACTGAATACAAACAAATGGGATAATATTCATTTGTTTACTAATTATTTCCTATATTTGCAAAGGGAAAGAAACACCTAAACAAAATGGAAGTACACATTGTAAAAAAGAAATTGGGGAGTAGAAAGGAATTAGGCAGGCACCCTATAGAGATTGATGATACCGTCAATACGCTCGAAGCCCTACTCTACACCTTGACCCGACAAGGTCTGACAGAAGCCCAGACTCCGAAAGAGAACCATGCTTTATCCGACAGTGAGATAGCCGAACAGGCAGAAGAAGGACGCATCCGCTTTGCTGAGAACTATGGTGAAAACCATGACACGCTGGAAAAAGCAATACAACGAACACGGCAGGCATACGACGATAGTCTCTTTAGAGTATTCATCAATGGTGAAGAAATAACAACATGGGACGCTCCCATCAAGCTCTGTCAAGGAGCAGAAATCGTTATTATCAGACTCACCATGCTCACAGGACTTTATTTCTAAGACAACCTCTTAGAAGTTCTGCCTACAAGGGCAAACGCTTAGTTTCTACCATTTACCATCGTTTCATAAACCCTTTCAGTCAGCAATACCGCTTTGACTATGAAGGATTTATCATCTAAGAACCTACTAAAAAGAATAAGATATGAAAACAAAGCAAGAACTACAGGAACACTGTAAACAATATATTGAAAACATCAACCTATCTAAATGCAATATATGGGAGGAGAAACTTGTAAAACGCTGCAGGGAGGATAACTATCAATTCGGCAACTATCTGAATATTTTTTATAATCCTGTCACTGGGGAAAATTCCTCTTTTCAAACAATAGAAGAACTCCTTTCCTCAGGAGCAAACCTCCCTCACATTCTCCCCAAAGACTTTTCCGAACTCTTAGAAACGCATCTGAGACAGCTCAAAGACCTCTCCCATACGAAAGGAATCTATCGCATAGACGTAAGGGGCGACCTCGACTTAATGGAGATAGCATCTGACATATCAGACATAATGCGAACTTTCTTTGCCACAGCTGCCTATGGTCTCACTATTGACGAGCTCATCCGTGGACAGTACCCAGATGTTACAAACTATTTCTTCTCGTTCACTCCGGTTCTTACTGCTGCCATCCAACAAGGTAAGCCAGAAACTATCGAAGCTACAAAAGAGGTGTTGACCAGTGAGAACAACATCGGAATCCTCACAAAAAGCCTCATCACAGCCATAGAGTCTAATAACAATGAGGAGTTGCACATGCTCCTGCTCAACGTGCTGAGGGCTGCAAAACTACAGGAAGGTCTGCGCCAAAGTATCGTAGAATGTGGTAATGAATACAGCCTATCATTCTACAAACGAATGCTGGATGTCATTGCTGAAGAAGGACTCCTACGTTATAGCTCCGTTAGACGGTCTGTGCAGACGTGGGTAGGAATAGGCTACGAGACTGTTACCGACAAAGATATAAAGACCATCTTTGAAGGTATTTGCCTGTTCCTAGGCCACCCTGAGGAACGAGCAAAAGCCTATATGGGGCCGAATGCACTACTCGTTTACGTTGCTTTATATACCGCTGGCGCTGAAGACTTCAATGTTGCACAACATGATGCTATACAGTTAATCAACAATGAAGCCCCACTCCAAAATCGTATTGCAGCCATCTACTATCTTGACCGTTCAAGTCATTTCAAAGTTACTGACCACCTCGAGTTCTTTGTGAAGCATCTGGATGATCCTTTCACAAAGGCTTTCTTCATACAACAATTAAGTTGTACAGCCAGGGAGGAAAAGTATGAATATGGAAAGGTTGACCGTGTCTCGGGAAAACAACGTGAACTTTTTCAACAGCTTTTTGATGAGATTGCGAAATGGGAGAAGGAGGTTAAGAATAACACAGACTTCACCTTCAAAGGCTTTGAATGGTTCAGAATCCGTCTTACACGCGAGACCTTCATCAATGCTTTGTGGGTGTTTGCTTGCCAACTGAAGACGCAAGAGACCATTGACCACATCCTTCTTGAGAAGATTCCTAACTGGAGTGTATCCTTTACCAGATATTATAGATATGGTCAAGACGATGAACGCAAAGAGCCACTACGAGCTTTTATGCAGGACTATTACCCTTTAGGCAGTCCTGAAGCACGTCGCCAGTACCTTGCAAAGAATATCTTTAGCTACGAGAAGGAGGGTTTTGAATTTCTCTTGACCTTCTTCCCCAAGGAAGACTTTACCACCACGGATATCAAGGAGATAGAGAAGAAACTGAAATCCAAGGTCTCTGACACACGTAATAAGGCTGTCCGCATCCTTCTCACCTTACCTTACTCGCTGCTGAAAGCATCTTACGAACGCTTGCAGACCACTAATGGAGACTATATCTCAGCCGCTTTGACCGAACTTAGGGAGGGCAACAAACAGCTTGCAAAGGACTTTGCTCCTACAAGTGAAGAGACAAGCACTACCACACCAACGTCCTATCCTGGCCCTGAAGGTGGTTACGGTCTGTACAAGACGGGGGAGATACCAACCATTAAGCTATCCGATCCTTTCCAGACAAAGAACGATTCGCAGTCGTTCCTTGGTAAGGTATTCAATAAGATTACCGGTAAGAGCCATGCAGATGCAAGCTCTGTCTTTACCTACACCATTGACGAACTACGCAAGCTCTACACCGAACTGGAAAAGATTATAGTAGAGAATGCCGACAAGGAGTATAAGAGTCGCTGGGGAGGTACACAAATACTTGGAGATAGCTATCTCTCTTTTACGTCTGATGAGCAAACCCTTGACACCCTTCCCTACCCCGAACTATGGAAAGGTTTTCTGGCCGCCCATCCTCTCAAAGACGAAGATTTATTAGGTATCTATCTGATGCTTATTGTGTTTGAAGGCAACTATCATACAGAAATCGTAGACCTTAACGCAGACAACTATCCCTTCAAGGGTCTAAAGAACGTTGAAAGCTGGAAGTATGACTACCATTTCAAACTTATCATAGCGACCTTACTTGCCGACTTAAACAGGAGAAATCCGTCCCTACTATTCCGTCAAGCCTACATGACACTTGCACTGATATACTTCTATTGTCCGACTAACAAGTATATAAGAATTTCTTCTTACGATTCAGAGAAAGAGGGATATATATTCAACAGCCATTTCTTCTCAATTGCGATGAGGTATGCCGAAAGTAGTTGGAGAACCGAAGAAGAGTTCAAGCTCTTTGCTGAGATGACAATGGCGATGTATGAGAAGTATGCACCATTGGCCCGAACTAACAAATCAACATATTACTCTGACTATAGCATAGATGCACTCTTACTATCCCGTTACAACCTTCAAGGACATCTATCCGACGATGCCTTTATGGAACTACTGCTGCAGGATGAAGGCAAACAGCTACAGGAAGCAGGGAAGTACATCTATAACACACGAGGTCACCGACTCTCTTTACAATATGAGGACGAGAAGATATTTGATGCTCGATACGGCAAAGAGACTTACGAGAATTTGCAGAGAGTCATCAACAAGATAGCTCAACACCTCTTTAAGATTGAGATGACGCGCCTTAATGCACCAACGACAGCCTCCTACATCATCACCCGTGCGGGGAACGCAATGGTGCTGCAGGGCGCTGAATACATGGTTACAGCAATGAAGGCATTGGGCAAAGATCACCTGATGGCAAGCAGCTATGGCACAGAGAAGCGTGTAGTACTGACCGATATCATCGAACTTACCTTCCCGCTCACCACTGATAAGTCCGAGATACTCAAGCCTATCAAGGACGACAGACTCTTAGAATTAGCCTATTTTGCACCGCAATGGGTTCCACTTATCAAAGCACATCTCAATTGGGAGGGTTTCGACCTTGCCTACTACTATTTCATTGCGCATACAAAGGAGATGGGCGCAGACGAGAAGCGGGCAGCTACGGCACTCTTCACCGACCTCGACCCAGCCGATCTTGCCGATGGTGCATTTGACGAAAAGCTCTTCCACGAGGCTTACACCGTGGTTGGAGAAAAGCGTTTCGAACTGTTCTACAAGGCAGCACGATACATCGGAAGCAGTAACTATCACAGTCGCGCACGTCGCTTTGCAGACACGGCTCTCGGCAAGATAGACGAAGAAACCATCACAGAACAGATACATTCCAAGCGCAACAAGGATGCAGTTTGTTCATTGGGACTACTCCCAGACAAGAGCGACAAAGCATTGCAACGCCGCTACCAGCTTATACAAGCCTTTTTGAAAGAGTCGAAGCAGTATGGTGCACAGCGTCAGGCGTCAGAGAAACGGGTATGTGAGATTGCCCTACTGAACCTCTCACGTGGTGCAGGCTATGCTGACCCAATGCAGCTAACATGGCGTATGGAGAGTCAGCAGGTGACTGATAATGCTGCTTATTTGCAGGGAATCAATGTGGAAGGATACACACTGAGACTGCAGTTAGCCGAGGATGGCACCAATAAACTCATCATCCAACAAGGCGAGAAGGTATTGAAAACAGTACCGACAAAGATTAAGAAGCATCCCGACTACCTCAGTATTGCCGATATGGGCAGGGAATGGACGAAGCAGAGAAAGCGTGCTCGAACGATGCTGGAGGACATGATGATACGGCAGACACCATTACGTCCACAGGATGTGGAGGTGATTGCGCAAAATCCTATTGTCAGTCCGATGTTCCGACTACTGCTCCTTCGACAAGGGACGACCACAGGCTTCCTTACTGACAAAGGTTTGGAGACCCTCGATGGTGTACGTCAAGTGAAAGCTAACGAGCCTATCACCATTGCCCACGCACAACAACTCTATGCCGACGGTACATGGTCAGCCTGGCAACACACCGTCTTCAACAAGAAGATAGTACAACCTTTCAAACAGATATTCCGTGAGATCTACATCCCTACACCTGCCGAAGCAGAACAGAGTGAGTCGCTCCGTTACAGCGGATACCAGATTCAAGTGAAGCAAGCCGCAGCCGCATTGCGTAGCCGTGGATGGAGTGCTGACTACGAAGGAGGCCTTCGCAAGGTGTTCTATCGCCAAGGTATCTCGGTTGAACTCTATGCAAAAGCCAACTGGTTCACTCCTGCCGATGTGGAGGCCCCAGCCATTGAGTATGTAAGCTTCTCATCTACACGTTCATACAAACAACTGAAGATTGCTGAAATCGATCCTATTCTCTATAGCGAGGTGATGCGTGATGTGGATATGACAGTCAGCATAGCCTTCGTTGGTGGCGTCGACCCAGAGACAGGAAACTCAACGAAAGAACTCCGCGCAGCCATTATCAAGTGTACTGCCGAGCTGATGAAATTCAACAATGTAACGGTTTCTGACAACTTCATCCACGTCAAAGGCACACTTGCTGACTATACTATCCACCTCGGTTCGGGCAATGTGCGACAGGTTGGTGGTGTAGAGATTCCTATCATCCCCGTACATGGTCAGCACCGTGGGAAACTCTATCTCCCCTTTATGGATGAAGATCCAAAGACCGTGGAGATTGTTTCCAAGATGGTACTACTTGCAGAAGATAATAAGTTAAAAGACCCAACAATTTTGAAATGGATTAAACGGGAATAACATTGACAACTCTTCCGAATGACGCTGAAGATTGTAAGGATATTTTAATCATCCCTCTCCTCTCAATTTGAGAAGGGGCCGAGGATGAGCCTAAAAGAGGCCCTTCTACGTTCAAGAACATGCCCTTCAAGGGTTAAGAAGACGCCCTTCTTGGAGCAAGAAGGGCGTCTTCTTCAACACTGTTTGTAATCTACTGATTTATTGCATGTTACAAACTTACTTTTAAGGGAGATTATACTCCGTCATTAAAGATGTTTTGCTCGACTCTATGTAATGGTTTTTCATAATCTTATTAATTCCTCTGAACAGTGTAGCGACAGACATTCAAGCTACGTAAAACCCACTTTTCACCTCAAGATAGAACTCTCCGCAGCCTTCGACTCATACTTAGGAGAATGGTTAACCTTCTTACCATAATCAAGAGAATAGGCTACTTTTACAGAAGCAAAAGAATTATCCCGTTCGCTAACATCACGCCCATAACACTGGTAGTTAGAGGCTAATAAACTTCGTGTACGCTCATTTCCTTGTATAAAAAGATTTCGTGCAGTAACGACTACTGACAGATTTCCGTGACTCCACTCTGCTGACAAGTCATAGAGGAATGGTAGGTGTACACGTTCCTGACAACCCATCAAATCTTTGCGAGCCGTCTGTGCAGAAGCAGAGAGCGAGAAATCGCCCAAGTAATAATGGGCTTCCATACGTGCATAACAGCATCCTAAACGTTCGTCGGCAGCTCCGCTTACACGGTAATAATCATATCCACCCTCCCATTTCACATTGAAATCACTCATAGGTTTCCATGTAGCAGAAAGTAACAGTTGGTATTGATGATAGCGTGTATCGCTCGAATAGGTATTAATCAGTCTGTTATTATCTTTTAGAAAAACATCGGCAATAGCATTACTCATATATTCATAGTTGGCAGAGAGTAAAGCAGACCACTTCTTAAAGGTGAGTGAATAAGTCAAAGCAGGACCAAGCAGCGTGGAGTTGGCCATCGTTGGGTTACCACGACGTACCAAGACACGATCTATCTGCTGCTCTGCTGCATTCACGGTGTTCAGTGTTGGGAACGTATTCCCTAAGGCAAAGAACAGTTGTACAGCCTGATGCTGATTTGGACTCCACGAAAACATTGAGTAAAAACGTGGTGCCAGATGTGTCACCTCCTGCTCTCCACGCAACTTGTAAGCAAGGTAAGACACACCAGGACGAGCCACCAACATTACTTTTCTCCCCCACCGCTTCGCATAATCAACAAAGAACAAGGATTCAGAAGACCTCAGATGCTGCAGACTCGGAGAACTACCTCTATACTCATCTTGACTTATCTTCAAGAATTCAATCAGACTAAACGTTAGATTATGTCCCTTGGGAAGAGGCATCACATAGCTTGAATTAAAGTTTAGATACGTATAATCTTCTTTCACATCACTCAAGAAAACCCTGTCTTCGAGGCTATTACGCTTATAAGTATTACGTGCATAATAACCATCCAACGAACATTCAAGACTCTTTTCACCCTTGAAATTACGATTAAAGTATAGGGAAAGAGTGGGTTTTACAGTCTTATCATGCTCAAGAACATTATTTGTAAACGACAAAGGAACGGTATAACCCGTATATTCCAAACTACCATTCAAGACATCATCACGCCTTGTACTGACTTCAACACCGCTTCTAATCATCCACGTTGTACGCTCCGTCCTCCGACTAAGACTGGCATTAACGTAACGACCGATACTCTTCATATCAGTATCATACGCTGCCTCTTGTTTATGAATAGGGTTATCCAACAGATAATCTGTCGTAGTTTCACCGTAAACCTTAGGGTTCTGTACACTGCTACCTGCCCATAGATTAACATTATAATGCCCAAGACTATACTTTGAGGTAAGGTTGTAACCACCCTTCAGATAACCTACTCCTTGCAAAGCATCCACTTGCGTATAACCACCCGAAGTATAAGTCTTAACAATATAGTTCATCACAGCCTTGTCGTTTGCATACTTTCCCGTAGGCATATCATAATATTCTACACGCAGGACATCCTTTGGACGTAACGATGTTATCTCCCTCACAGAGGCCTTCCTACCGTTGATATACAGCGTTGCCGTACCTGCTGGCGTTGTTATAACACCATTCTCTGTATCCACATTGACACCAGCCAACATCATATTCTTTATAAGCTCAAATCCAGAATGAGCATGCTTCCGCTGTTTCGGAGTAGGAATACAGTCGATATGGTCCACCTCTCGTTTCGTCACATCACCTGCAACGACCACCTCCTTCAGCTGAACATTCTTTGATACAGAATCAGTCTGTGCTACAGCAGGAAGTGTCATCACACCGAAAATCACACAAATTATTTTCCTTCTATCCATCTTACTGCTATTTTTCAGTCATATACAAGCATATATGACATTATACTTTAGGCTTTATAACTATCGCTACAAAGTAAGGAAATAAATAGGAGAAAAACAAGTGAAAAGTTGACAAATGATATTGAGAAGTAATATTTTTTGCTCTAATTATATTCTACAATAGACTGAGAATGAATAGTATTTACGAAATACAGATATCATCTCCTCATTGCAAAGCTGTATATTTCCCCTACCTGCTATAGCTTCGCATGGGATCTGCTGATAGTAAACGTATTTCATGCCGCACCTTAACATAAAATTAAAAGGGCATATACAGAGGCTAAAACAAAATTCTCCTACACCTTATAAGTCAACAGAAAGACAGATATAAGACGGTGATAAAATATTACATAAAACGGCTATCAATGAAAAAAGGATGCTTTAAAGAAACCTCAAAAGCATCCTTTTCTTTTATATGATAAGGTTATTTTACTGCATATCGTAAACCACCTGCATCAGTTTTTTACCTAACGCATCAGCAGCCTCCATGGTGTTAGCCTCGCTGTAAACACGAATAATAGGTTCTGTGTTTGACTTACAAAGATGAACCAAAGTAGGAAGATTATGGAACAGGTAAGAGACTTAAACATGGAGGCTGACAATATGTAGGTGGTGTTGTCCGCTATCAGCGGAATAAGCAAGAGAATTAAGGAAGTACACAGACACACAAGCCGCTCTTTGGCGGTGAGCACTTCCTCACAAGTAAAGAAGTATGCGAAAGGCTGTATATCAGCCCCATCCCCTGCAGGACTATCGAAACAAGAGGATTATTCCCTATGCACAGTTCGCAGGAAAGATACTCTATAAGGCTTTAGATTTGGAGAGGCTGCTGGAAGAGAATTATAGCGCATAGACAAGAGAAAACTCTTTTATCATATAGGAATTGCATCCATCATGTGTTTTATGAGAAATACGTGACGGATGTTTTTTCATGTTTTTGCCGTTTGCCATGCATGAAACGTAGAAAACTATACGAAAATTTGCAGATAAACACCAACCTCTCAAGAAATCATGAGGAAAATTCTATAGATGGAACATACGGACACATACATGTCAAAACGAACAACTATGAATATGCCCAAAGCTCAATTAGTCCCGCAAGTTCAACATAGAACTGCAATCCCAAGTGCTGGTGTAGCTTAATAATCTATACCTGAAAACACCGAGGGGTTTGGGGGCGAGAAGCCCCCATGAGAAGAAAATCAACAAGCAATGCATAAAAATAAGAAAGGGAGACCTCTGTCTCCCAAAGATTAATTAATTTTGCATTGCAATGTACAAACAATTAACCTCGGAGCAAAGGTACACAATTTCTGTGCTACTCCAAAATAGAACGAAACAAAAAGATATTGCCAAGGCGATAAATGTAAGTGCAAGTACAGTGTCTCGTGAAATAAGACGTAATAGCGGAGTCCGAAGACACTATAATTGGGAAACTGCCCAAGCAAATGCAGTACAAACAAGGCGCAGAAAGCCAGGCAATCGTTCAGTCGACAAGGATGTCATGGAAGAGGCGAAGCGCCTTCTTATTACTGAGCAAT
>NZ_JH114145.1:221791-259341 GCF_000224595.1 Prevotella sp. C561
CTTTGGGGACTTCGAGATGGACACGATTGTTGGAAGAGGAAACCATGGTGCCATCGTAACACTGATAGAGCGTAGTACAAACATGTTGTTTATGAGAAAACTAAAGAAGGGGAAAAATGCCAAAGAACTGGCACGAACTGTAATACACTTACTATCTCCTTTCAAAGACCATATCAAGTCTATTACAACTGACAATGGTACAGAATTCGCTTGTCATGAAATGATAGCCAAAAGCCTTGGTGTTACCATATATTTTGCTGACCCATACGCTTCATGGCAGAAAGGCGCTATAGAAAATGCTAACGGACTAATTAGGCAATACGTGCCAAAAAAGAAACCTTTGAGCATATCAGCCAGCAACAAATAACTAAGTATTCAAAGAAAATTAACATGAGGCCAAGAAAGAAATTAGATTTTAAAACACCACAGGACTGCTTTTACGAACTAATTAAGTAAATTTGCACTTGCTTGTTGAATTCACGTCCGCATTTTATGGCGGTTTAATTGTTAAATTTTAGATTCCCATTGATATTTCAGGTAAGATTCTTGCACTCTAAAGAATAAAAGACTATATTCGCATAAACAACCATTAGATATTCTTATATATGTTATATAGATATTGTAAGAAGATGGTACAAAAATTGGAATTATCCTGACGTAAATTGTCCAAAGTCCCTATGAAAAAGTATTTATACATTCTTTCTTTTTGTTTTTTGCAATGTGCACTAACGGGCTTTGCACAGAACAAACATACCTCAATATCAGATACAATAAATCTTTCTGAAGTAGCTGTATTAGCAGAAAGACCATTTGTTCAACATAAAGCTGACAGAATGATAGTTAGTGTAGAACATAGTAAATTGTTAAAGGCACGTTCTCTTTCTAATATTTTGAATTTGATTCCGGGTGTAAATTATGATGGAGAAGGTGGTATTACCATTATGGGCAATGGCATCAAAATATATGAAAATGGAAAATTAGTAAGGTTAAGCGGGGCGCAGCTCAAAAGCTATTTATCATCCTTGCGCGGTAATGATATAAAGAATTTGGAGTTGCTGCCTCAAGCAACAGCCGGGTATGATGCAGAAGGAGGCACAGCTGTTCTTGTTATTAACCGTCAGAAGAAACATGAGTACGGACTATCAGGTTATGTGGGCAGTGAATACGAACGGAAAAGCAAGAATCTATTTTCGGAATTTGCAGGGGTAACCTATTCGTGGGGGGACGTTGCTCTTTATGCTAATATGGCGTTAGGGCAGTCGGCAAGTCATAGTAAGATATCCGAAAGCGACTATGGACAAAACATTACCATCAATAGTATGTCTGAATCTACAGATAAAAGTCTCTATTATAGACCTAAGTTAGGCTTTGACTTTTATATTTCTCCGAAGCATTATTTAGGCGTAGAATGGTCGGGCAACTATTCAAAGGATTATGCCAATGCCTGTTGGGTTCATTCTACTATTACCGACAATAGTCCTTATCAAACAAGTATTAGGAGTTATGCACCATATACATTAAAGTCTAATACCAATAATGTTACATTAAATTATGAATGGAAAACAGATACACTAGGCAGTAAACTGAACCTTATTGCAGATTATGTAGGAGAAAGAGAACATGATTTGTACGAGTATGAGAATAAATACAACCAAGGTATAGGTGGGGATAGTATTATATCTAAATCGCAACCCTCATTCGAATGCGTCAACATCTGTAGTACACAGGTAGATTTTACAAAGTTCTTCAACCGTCATCATTTTACTCTTGGTACCAAGTATATCAATGCCAATATCCATTATGATAATAAGCTATATCTCGGAAACACGACTTTAGGAGGAATGTTATCGGAAGATGTTGACCAATGGGATGATTTCTGTTATGTTGAGCGACGATACGCGATATATGGAATGTACAGGTACTCCTCACGACCTTGGGATTTTCAAGTGGGACTACGTGACGAATATACAGAATGGAATACCCAACAAAGAGTTAGAACCCAATTACATAACAATCAAAAAGGCAATAATATCTTCCCGTCTTTCTTTGTGAGAAAAGGTATGGGACAAGGGAATGCCCTGTCGCTTAGTTATACGCAATCGATAAACCGTCCGTCGTATCAGATGGTAAATCCATTTGTTTTTCATCTGTCCGAAACATCTTATAAGGAAGGTAATCCTAATCTGAAAGGCGAATTGCTGTACAATGCAGCACTACAATTCGTTTTGAAGTCAAGATCAGTTTTCTCGTTATCTGCACTTTTTATTGATAGGAAAATCAATGAGGTATACGAACAGATGAACGAACGACAAACACGCTACACATTAAGAAATGATGGCAAATTAAAGAAATTAGCTTTATACATAGAATTTCCTTTTACGTATGGTCTATGGAATAGCAGAAGTAATGTCGAACTAAGTGAGAACTTCTATCGGAACAGTACCAAACGTGTTAATGACTTTGGGCTTGTCCTGTCAAGTTTTAATCGTTTCAGGTTGTCCAAGCAACTTACTGCAATGGCTAATTTACACTATATCAGGCATTATAAACAACTTTATCTTATTCAGAAATCAGATTACTTTGGAGTAGATATAGAGGGGGATTATAGTTGTTTGAAAGACAAGCTGAATATCAATTTTGGCGTAAAAGACTTGCTAAATAGCAGAGGAAAGAGTCAACAAATATTCAAGAACGGTGACTTTGAGCACCGTACAGACTTTGATTTCACTTCCCGAAAATTCTTTGTCAGCGTAACATTTAGTTTTTCTACCGGGTCAAAACATGCAATCCAGCATGACAAGATACACTCTAATGAAGAAGAAAAAGAAAGAATGTAATGAATAACTTCCCTTTTATTAAGCAAAATGATGCGATGGAGTGTGGAGTTGCATGCCTTGCGATGGTATGTAATTTTTTAGAATAGAATATCTTTCTAAAATTTGCTTTGCAACCACAGAAGGAGTCTCATGACTTGGTATTAATGAAACAGCTTTACAACTTGGATTACGAACTATCAACGGAAGAATCAGTTTTAATAAACTTTGGGAGGCTCATTTCCCCTGTATCCACCACTGGAATCAAAATCATTTTGTTGTACTGTACAAAGTCAAAAAGAATAGATTCTACATTGCTGACCCCGCAAAGGGACTTGTAAAATACAATCTCGAGGAATTCAAGAAGCACTGGATTAGCACACAATCGGACGGTTAGCGATAAAGGGTATCGCTATGTTCTTAGAACCTACTCCAGCGTTTTATGAAAAGAAGATGGACGAAGAACCTAAAGAAGAACGAGCGTTTAAGTTCCTCTTTGGTTACATTGAACAATATCGCAAGTATTTCGGTCAAATTGTTTTAGACTTGCTCGTTGACAGTCTGCTGCAGCTTATTCTGCCTTTCCTTACACAATCAATCGTAACTATTCAGCGGTATTGATCAGTCAGTATTCTCTTCTCTAAGTCTTCGTATAAAGGCTATAAAGAAGCCCATTTCCCTACTGATGGAAGAGGGTCGAAGGTGTTGGCAGACAAGTTTAGCGATAGCTTAGAACGGATGACTGCCGTTACCGACCGCCATAGCGCATACTTTGCACTCCATTTTCTCAATCATTAGGTTTGTCTTGCACACTTGTTCCGTGAACTGCAATATCTCTCAAAGTTGAACACTGAACAAGAGTGGTCTGAGAAGTAACCAATCTTTTCCGTGAGCCCATTCACGAGCGAAACACCAATCCAATCGGTGTTATAGACAAGGTATCATGGATTGAACGTTTGGATAATCTACTCAAACAGAATATAGAACGGCTTGGTAAAAAGTTTATTACGTTCAGAAAAGGTTTGGTCAAATGCAGAGACTACATTTTCAAATTCCTTGAAAATCCGATGATACCATCTGATAATAATGGAAGCGAACGGGGAATACGCAAGCTAAAATTAAAACAGAAGAACTCCTGTACATTTCGTTCTGACTTCGGAGCAGACGCTTTTCTTGAACTTCATTCGGTTGTAGAAACAGCTAAGAAACACGACAAAACACCATATAATACGATTCAAGCTTTATTTAAGGTTTGATAAATTGATATGCACTGTATATATCGGTTATCGCTGAATAGTTACGTTATCTTCTGAATATGTTATAAAATCTAAAATAATCAACAATGTGATTGATTATTACACTTTTGTGTAATGCATATATGTATTATTACATCTACTTTTGCCTAAAATAACTATTTCGTTATGGAAGAAAGATACAGCAGAAACAGGCTCTATGTGAGCGAAAGAGAACAAAGCGTCATCAAGGATTATAAAATATTCCTTGGTGGTGCAGGTATTGGCAGCATTGTGGCAGAATGTGCCTTGAGGTTGGGTTTCGAGCATATCACCATCGTTGATGGAGACAAGATAGAGCGAAGCAACCTGAACAGGCAGAACTATACAGAGAATGACATTGGCAGATACAAGGCGGAATGTTTGGCTGAGCGTTTGCAAAGCATCAATCCTGATGCACAGATAGATTTCCATACAGAGTTTTTGACTCCTAATAACATCGAAGAGATGCTGAATGAGCATGATGTAGCCATCAATGCATTGGACTTTAAGGATAAAACTCCATTCGTCTTTGATGAAATATGCAAAGAAAGAAAAATCCCAGTACTGCACCCATACAACTTTGGTTGGGCTGGCTTTGTTACGGTTGTAGACCCATTGGGGCATTGTTTATCTGAACTGACTGAAGAGCCAAAGGGATTTGAATTAAAGGTTGCTGAGTATGTTACCGGACACGGGGCTTTTTGGAATCAACCTAAAGAGTGGTTAGAAAAAATTGTAACCCAATATAAAAAAGAAAGCGAAATGCTACCACCTCCACAACTATCCATAGCATCATGGATTGCAGCAGGCTTGTGTACAACGGCAATGTACAATCTTGCTACAGGAAAATCTGTGAACTATTTTCCTAAATTCTATCTCTCTTCGCTTTTGCCGTAAGTTATTTTTTCAGAAGAGTTTGTTTAAGGTAGCTCTTGAAATAGCTTCGGTGATATTCGTCACGCCTAATTTGTCAAAGGCGTGGCGTTTGTAGAATTTAATGGAGTCCAATGAGCGGCACATTCTGTCCGCAATTTCCGTCATGGTAAGCCCCGCTGCTGACAACCGTAGCACTTCAAGTTCTTCTTCTTTGAGTGATATTCCATCACATTCTTTCCACCGATGCCCCTCGAAAGAGTATTTCCAATAGTTTATGTGCCCATTCTTGTGGAACTCTACATGTCCCACTGTTTTATGTGAAGATAGAGAAACTACACACATTCCTATCCATATCTTGCCCTCATCTGTCAATAGAATGGGAGTAAGCTGGTGATTAATCAACTTACTTTTTGTTCCACTCTTCAGATGAAAGTGATAGGACATAGAACACTGATATTTATCTACATTGTCGAAAGTATCAAAGAACTTAAACCCACTGCTGTTCAGTTCAACAAGCAATTTTTTGTTCTTCCTCTGGTACATGCTCCAAGTAAAAGTTGTAGCCTAATTCCTTGACTTCTTTTGCCGTATGTCCACAAAGAAACAAAGAGTTGTCCGACACATAAAGAAATTCCTGCCTGTAATAGTCTATCAAGTAAACACTCTGATAGGTAACACGAGCAAAAGCCTCTACGGTATGAATCAATGTTGACAATACATTTGAATCATAATCTGGTGCATTATGCACGGTGTTCGATGCTATAAAGAAATCTTTTATGTCTGTCATATATGCTAAACGTGCTAAGGTTCTCTGATATATTTCACTACAAAAGTACATTTTTAATGCGGAATACCGCAAAAAGAATACACAAAAGTGTAAAAAACAAAGAGAGAGATGCCAAATTACACAAAAGTGTAATAGATGATATTTGGATAAGAAGTATTTTTATCGTATAAATCAAGAAACAAAAAGCATTATGGAAAAACAGATTGCAACATTTAAGGACTACGCTATCTTCATGGCAGACAAAACGAGTCTGATGGAAATAGCACAGTTTGTGGTTAGGGAAAATTACTCCCATCACTTATCTTCATTTACAGAAATTTTATCAACAGAATTATGAAACACTATCTAAATAAATGTTTTATACCCTGTCTATTGATGTTTTGCTCAACAGGGTTAGCCCAAGAAACAAAGCACCTTGATGAAGTTGTTGTTATGGCATCTCGTACAGTTAATAAACCAGACGGATACATAACCAATCTCAAAGGAATGAACATTGTTAAAGGTAAACCTGCAGCCTCTATACTCTCTTTCCTTCCAAACATTTCATTTGAAGAAGGCAAATTCAAGATAAATGGACTATCTATTAGTGAAATATATGTAGATGGTGTAAAACTGTCTGACACTTCTGAACTTAACAAGATACCAGGGGAAAGGATTGATAAGGTTGAAGTAAAATACCTTGCTGGTGCAGAAAATAATGCAGCGTTGAGTGGAGGAAGCATTATAATAACTTTACGCCGTCCTGAAAATGGAGGCTTCTATGGTAGTTTTATAGGGAACTCCGAGTGGTTTCGATCTTGTGGCTTTGGAAATGAGGATGTAGGATTACTTTTTAATGCCCGCTATAAGAATCTTAGCCTATATGATAATATGGATTTCGGACATAAGAAGATAAAGGAAACTGCAGAGCAATGGCAGGCAGAACAAGATATACAATCATTAATGTCTAATAGTTTAGTTTCCAGCTCTGTTAATTTCAGGAATCGAATCAGCCTTACGCAAGAATTCAAATCTGGAGTTCAGATAGGCGGAAGCTATCTTTATGCCTCTTCAAACCCGTCGCCAACAACTAAAACGTTTGCAAACAACGAATGGACTTCAATTAGCGAGGTAGCGAATATTCATCTGCATGAAGGAACCATCAAGTTCTCCATGCCATTAAATAAAAGAGGAAGTTCTATAGAAGTAACCACCGACTATTTGAATAGACATAGTAACAATAATTCGCTATATTATATTGAAGAGGAAAACACTAACAATATTACGGAACAGAATAAGCTCAACTTATGGAAATTTAAGGCTGATATTTTGTATCCATGTAATCGTTCACTTGTATTTAAATTTGGAACATCTGCCCAATTATTATCTTCACAGTATAGTCCTTCTGGGAATAATATAAGTAATCGTTTTAATACGAGTACAAAGACTACGAAAACCTCCGGTGTAACTCCAATTGTTTATACTGTAGCACAAGGAAAAATTAGTAAATTCCGATATAGTGCAGGTTTGAACTGGCAACTCAATCATATCGGTTTTAGCGATTTGACCAGCAATATTCATGAACATAACAATCAATGGAGTTTCAATCCTATTATTCAGATAATGATGCCATTTGGAAAAAGGAAAGAACACAGTTTGATGCTTAACTACAAGCGAACGATGAGTGACATTCCCTACTCTGCAATATCTTCAGCTATCACGTGGAAAGATGCATATAACTATAGTGTAGGTAATGCAAATCTGAAGGCACCGTCGTCTGATATGCTAATGGTTGGTCTTTCTATGTTTAGAAACAAGGTAACGCTTACTGCTATTTATGCTTACTCGCATAACCGTATCTATTGGCAAACCTTTAATGATGAAAAAAATTCTAACATCCTTTATACAAAACCCATTAATATTTCAGGACAATCTTATTGGGGAATAGGAGCTGAATATATGGAAGCTCCGACTAAATGGTGGAACTTTAAATTCTCAGGACGTGTAGAGATAACCCCTGAAAATTTACAAATAGGTACGGCCTTTTATAACAAGACCCGTTTCAAAGAATACTTCTCTTTTAACAATAACTTTGAATTTATAAATGGATGGGGAGCTATGCTAAACGCAAGCATTGAACCAAAATACCAAACACTTGAAAGGACTTATCATACAGTATATAGTGTTAATGGGAGAATTTATAAATCATTCTTAAATGATAATCTTCAGTTTGCTATTGACTTTACTCCTCTTGCCAATAGACGTAAACTTGATAGACAAATAGGAACAAGCAAAATTACCTATCAAAATACCTCTTCAACTCAGTATGTTGGACTGTCTATTACTTGGAATTTTTCTAAAGGTAAAAAAGTAAAAGTAAATTCTGTAGATGGGATACAAGAATATCATCAGACAAAAGATAACTGGGAATGAAACATTTTTATGGATTAAGCAAGCTGATTCTATGCCGCAAGTTCAACATAGAACTGCAATCCCAAGTGCTGGTGTAGCTTAATAATCTATACCTGAAAACACAGAGGTATTTGGGGACGAGAAGCCCCCATGAGAGGAAAATCAACAAGCAATGTATAAAAATAAGAAAGAGAAACCTCTGTCTCCCAAAGATTAATTAATTTCGCATTGCAATGTACAAACAAACAGTAGTGAATATATATTATACAGGAATAGCAATAAAGAAAAATAAAAGAGATACGACGCAAGAAAACAAGAGTTGAAAATGAAGAGATCTGGGAAGAGTACTTGCCACAAAGCATCCATAAATGGCGACTATTATCGCTTACTTTGAATGGAGATAGTATCGCCAATGACAACTATAGCTTGTTTGTTCGTTATTGGTTTTAAGAGTAGATGTCTGTTCTCTCGTATGACTGTCTGTGTTGATTCTTCAAAAGGATAACTTTTGAAATGCACAACAGGATAGAAGTTAACAATACCAAGTGCTGTAAAATCATTAAATCCAGGTGTCATAGAAAGATGATTATCCATTTTCTTCGCATACTCTATATTAGGAGCAAAGACCATAGCACCTGCTGATTCTCCAATATACAGTTTCCCCTCCTCTACTTGTTCAACAATTAACCTGTCAGTCCCTGTCCTCCGTAACTCTTGCATAAGAAAGAAAGTATTGCCACCTGTGATATAGATACAGTCACAGTTCCTCAGCACCTCCCTTATCTCTTTCTGTTCACATTGTGTAATTTCTAATTCTTTTATAGTCAATCCGAGAGATACAAGAGCTTCCCTTCCATCTTCAACATATTGATTAAATTCTTCATGAATACTTGCTGTTGGTATAAATGCTACTATCTTTCCATGCAAAGAATTAGGGATACTATGAGGCAAAAGAGCGGCTACCTCAGCAAAATATGAGCATAAAAAGATTTCTTTCATTGTTATTTTGCACTTTAAGGAACAAGATCATGTTTTCTATTTTTTATACTATCAAAGAATTAAAGATGAGAGCCTTAAATAGGGATTAGCATACTCATCATTTCAACCTCTTCTAATCTAACAAAACGAAAACACTAATATTTTTTTAAGTAAATAACATTATCTATGAGATTCTAAACTAAAAAAAGATTGTGTAATTAGAAGCTCGTTACATCGTTTTATTCTTAAATATCAGACAATAAGTCTATTGAAAGAAGATGCCTGAAAAAAATCAGACATCTTCTTTTATTTCATTGTAAATAGTTTTATCTATTGCATATCGTAAACCACCTGCATCAGCTTTTTGCCTAATGCGTCAGCAGCCTCCATAGTGTTAGCCTCACTATACACACGGATAATAGGCTCTGTATTTGATTTACGAAGATGAACCCACGCATCAGGGAAATCGAGCTTAACGCCATCAATATCAGTTACTTGTACATCCTTCTCCTGTCCATAAAGTTCTTTCACACGCACAAGGATTGCATCAACGTCTGTATCAGGAGTAAGGTCAATACGATTCTTTGCTATGAAATACTCTGGGAAAGTCTTGCGAAGTTCGCTTGCCTTCAGTCCCTTCTGTGCCAAAGAACTAAGGAAGAGCGCAATACCAACAAGGGCATCACGACCATAATGGCTTTCTGGATAGATAACACCACCATTACCTTCACCACCAATAACGGCACCGACTTCCTTCATCTTTGTGGTAACATTCACCTCACCAACAGCAGAAGCATAATACTTACCGCCATGCTTCTCTGTTACATCACGCAAAGCACGTGTTGAAGAGAGGTTGCTAACAGTATTACCCTTCACATGCTCGAGGATATAGTCTGCCACTGTGACGAGTGTGTACTCCTCACCATACATCTTACCATCCTCTTGAATGAATGCCAAACGGTCGACATCTGGGTCAACAACGATACCCAAATCATAACCACCCTTGGCAACCTCGTCCATGATACCTGTGAGGTTCGCTGCGATAGGTTCTGGATTATGAGCAAAGTCACCTGTTGCTTCACCATTCAAGAACTTATATTCAACCCCTAAACGATCAAGAAGCTTAGGTAGAATGATACCACCAACAGAATTGATAGAATCAACTACGACACGAAACTTACGATTCTTAACAGCCTCAAGGTCGAGCAATTCAAGGTTCATCACCTCTTCTATGTGGCGCTCATCAAATGAATCGTCATCAGTATAACTACCCAGACCATCTACATCTGCATAAACGAAGTCCTCACGCTCTGCAATATCCAAGACCTCAGCACCATCAGCTGCTGTAAGGAATTCGCCCTCCTCATTCAGAAGTTTTAAAGCGTTCCAGTGGCGTGGATTATGAGAAGCAGTGATAATAATACCACCATCTGCCCCACTCATGCGTACAGCCAACTCTGTGGTAGGTGTTGTAGCCAGTCCGATATTCACTACATCTGCGCCAATACCCATCAGCGTACCGCATACCACATTTTTTACCATTGGTCCAGAGATACGTGCATCGCGACCAACAACAATCTTTAATTTCTTTCCTGGGTGCTTGCGAGCAATGAAAGTTGCGTAAGCAGAAACGAATTTAACAATATCCAGCGGATTAAGCGTATCACCCGCACGACCTCCGATAGTACCACGGATGCCGGAAATAGATTTTATAAGCGTCATACTTAGAAATATGTTTGAAGGGTATCGCCCTTATTGTTTTCTTATATTGTTGTTCTTTCTCGTCTTTCTAATCCCCCTCGCCACATTGTATTAAAGTCCTCGTTGGAAAGTAAGGTCATAGAAACAAGGGTAAACAGATTGTGAAGCATTAATCTGTCCTTGCTGTGAAGGAACAATAAGTCTTACGTGTGACAGCTTTGAGTCTGCTCTAACTAATCTTCCCAAACCGATGTAAGGCATTGGAACCAACCAACCATTAGGAACAGAAGTACTCTGATAAACCTCATACATCACACTTGACAAAGGGTCGAAGGAAGCTGTATAAGTACCACTTGTGTTTGTTACAGACATCTTATCAACCTTCGGTCCAAAGACAAGATACTGATTTGACAACTGAACAGTGTCCCTAAGAAGATTACGTTCGGTAAAACGGCAGAGGACAGTCGCAGTCTCTCCTTTTTTAATCACTTCGCCAGTTCCCTTCTCAACAATCTGCATATAAACACCTGTATTAGGGAAGAGAACATACTGATTCTTTGTTGTGTCTGTCGTGTTCCCTTGTTTTGTGAATTGCGCTTCAGTAATTACATTTATTCCTTTCTTAACAATAAATGCGTGAATAGCATCGTTCTCTCGCTCTAATTGGTCTGCATAGGTCTCAGACTTATTACATGAACTAAATGCCAGCACCACTGCCAACACTACAAGGAGAAAATTTATCTTCTTCATTTATGCTTTCTTTTTAATATATTGTGCAAAGATAAGAAAAGTATTTAGAAAGGGGAAATATGTAACAAGAAAATATATTAATCTATTCAATATATCTGTCTAATCCTTTTAGAATGACGAAAAGAATACAACAGTATTTACCTTTTTTTAATCATTTATAAGTGGTCACCTTAATCATGTAAGGTTAGCATCATTATGTCATTGTACGGAAAGGACTGATGTCAGAGTAGTTGAGGAAGATTCTCTTTCACAAACTCTTCTCCCAAACGGAACCCTTCTTCATATAGCGCTTCAAGTTTCTCTACATCTTTCTCCATCCGTCCGACAACTACTGGTGCCACTGGACGAATAACAAGTATCTTCCCTTGTTCTTCTAACTCATCTACCAAATCGAGCTGACGGTTATATGCTTCTATTCGATGGCTAAGAGCAACCCGAAGACGTGGGTAATTACGATAGATAAACTTAGGCTGTTTATAATCACGTCCGGTATCTCTCCAACCCTTATTACGCGTACTAATAACGACATTGGTAGTGTGTCCTGTTTCTATAGAACGCAGAACAGGAATAGAGTCAACAATCCCACCATCTAATAAATCCTTACCATCTATCGTAACCATCTTACTTACATAAGGAAGACTTGAAGATGCTCGTGCTAACTCATTGAGTATCTGTTTGTCTCCTGATGCCTCCGTAAGATACTCAGCAAAACCAGTCTGACAGTTTGTGACCACCATTTCAAATACATCACCATTCTTACAATTACGGAAATATTCCTCATAATCAAATGGAATAATCTCATAAGGGAAACGGTGGTAGAGTAATTCAGGATCAAAGATACATCCCTGCGTAACGAGATAACGCAATCCTATGTAATCATATTTGGCAAGCATATCAATGTTAGAGATGCGTGCACGACGTGGCTGACGACTGGCATACGACAAGCCGTTACACGCTCCTGCAGAGACAGCAACAGTGTAATGAAAATAAAGCTTATACTTCATAAAAGCATCCAACACACCAGAGGTAAAGACGCCACGCATGCCTCCCCCTTCTAACACTAAGCCTGTATTCCTATCTATTTGCATAAAATCTCGTTAAAAAACAACTGCAAAGTTAATAACTTTCAAACAAAAATAACTATCTTTGCAATCAAACCAACTAATAATTGAAATATGTTTAACAAAGAAACCTATGTAAAGCGCCGTGCAGAGCTAAAGAAGCTTGTTGGGAAAGGTATTATTATCCTTTTTGGCAACAACGAGTCGCCTGCAAACTTCCCTGCGAATGGATATTATCCTTTCCGTCAGGATTCATCATTCCTCTATTATTTCGGTCAAAAACGTGACGGATTAGTTGGTGTTATTGATATTGACAATGACACCGAGACTCTCGTTGGCGATGATATTGATATTGACGACATTGTTTGGTATGGTAGTGTTGACTCTGTAAAAGATATGGCAGACGCTGTTGGCGTAGCTAACACCGTCAACATGAAGGGATTGAAGACTATCTGCAACAATGCACTAAGAGAGCATCGTAAGGTTCATTTCTTACCACCTTATCGTGCCGACATCATGATTCAAATCTTTGATCTTTTTGGTATCCACCCAAACCAGCAGAAAGAGTCAGCAAGCATGGACCTTATTCATGCGATTGTTAAGATGCGTTCTGTAAAGACACAGGAAGAAATCGAAGAACTGGAGCGTGCTGCTGTTATTGGACATAAGATGCACACTACTGCAATGATACTGGGCAAGCCTGGTGTGACAGAGCTGTTCGTCGGTGGTCAGGTTAGTGGTATTGCCAACTCATACGGCTCAATGGTATCATTCCCTACTATCTTCACCCAGCATGGTGAGATTATGCATGGTAATCCTTCAATGGCTGTATTGGAGGCTGGTCGCCTTGCTCTCTGTGATTGTGGTGCTGAAACCATCAACCACTACTGCTCTGATAATACCCGTACATTCCCTGTAAGTGGCAAATTCACTCAGAGACAATTGGAGATTTATAAGGTGGTAGAAGAGTGCCACGATGCAGCATTGAAGCTTTCTAAGCCTGGCGTTAAATATATGGATGTTCACTTTGCAATCTGCCGCATTCTCTTTGACCGAATGAAAGAGCTTGGGTTGGCTAAGGGCGACACCGATGCTGCCGTTGCTGCTGGTGCTCATGCTATGTTCTTGCCTCATGGCCTCGGTCACATGATGGGTATGGATGTTCATGACATGGAGTCATTCGATCAGATTAATGTTGGCTTTGATGAAGAGACACGTCCTAACCTTGAGCAGTTTGGAACAAACTGTCTACGTATGGGTCGACGCTTGGAAGAAGGCTTTGTTGTTACCGATGAACCAGGTATCTACTTTATCCCAGCATTGATTGATGAATGGCGTGCAAAGAAACATTGTGCTGATTTCCTCAACTTCGATAAGTTGGATGAGTACAAGGACTTTGGAGGTATTCGTCTTGAAGACGATCTTCTCATCACCAAGGATGGTTGCCGCTTCATTGGCAAGGATATTATTCCTTATCATCCACAGGATGTTGAAGATTTCATTGCAGCAAACCGATAGTAATAAAACATTTTAATTAATATTTACATCAAGGTTGCCGCAAGAGTATCACTCACAACGGCAACCCGATTTATAAGAAACAACTTATGAAAAAACTTTAGTAGTAGCATTGTTCGCTTTGCTTGCGTTAGGTGCTAATGCCGCAGACAAGAAAGAGGGTGCAACCTCAAACAAGCCTGTTTTCACAGTAGTAAAGCAGAATCCAATTACAAGTATTAAAGACCAGAACCGTTCTGGTACGTGTTGGGACTATTCAACTCTCAGTTATTTTGAGGCTGAGATTTTGAAGAAGACTGGTAAGACTTACGATCTTTGCGAGAGCTTTGTAGCTAACAAGACATATATGGAACGTGCTATCCAAGTAGTACGTTTGCATGGTGATTGCCAGTTTGCTCAAGGTGGCTCTGCATACGATGTATTGCACACCCTTGAGACTCATGGTATTTGTCCAGAGAGTGCTATGCCATTCCCAGGCTCACTCTATGGTGATTCATTGAACAATTTCAATGAGTTCTTCTCATTGTTAGAGCCATACGTAAATAGTATTGCACGCAACAAGGCAAACAAGATTTCAGGTCAGTGGAAGCAAGGCTTGCAGGGTATCCTCGATGCTTATCTTGGCAAGTGTCCAGAGACATTCACTTACGAAGGCAAGCAGTACACTCCAAAGAGCTTCGCAGCAAGTCTTGGTTTGAACTGGAGTGACTATGTAACCATTACTTCTTACACACATCACCCATTCTACTCACAGTTTGCTGTTGAGGTACAGGATAACTGGCGCAACCCATTGTCTTATAACCTCCCAATGGATGAGATGATGCGTATCATTGATAACGCTGTCATGAACGGCTACACTGTAGCATGGGGTGGCGACGTTAGTGAGCCTGGCTTCACTCGTAAGGGTTTGGCTTACATGGTTGACGGTAAGAAGGTTGAGAGCATGAAGGGTAGTGATATGGCTCATTGGCTCGGTCTTTCTGCAGCAAAGAAGAAGGATATCATCGACTCACTCGGTGTAAACGTACCAGAGGTTGTTCCTACACAGCAGCAGCGTCAGGATCGTTTCGATAACTGGGAACTTACTGATGACCACGGTATGCTTATCTTCGGTATCGCTAAAGATCAGAATGGTAAGGAATATTACATGGTAAAGAACTCATGGGGTGAGACTGGCGATTACAAGGGTATCTGGTATATGAGCAAGAATTTCATCGCAGCTAACACCATGGACTATATGGTAAACAAGAATGCTATTCCTAAGGATATCCGCAAGAAGATGGGTCTCTAAAAGAATAAAATAAGTTGAATTGATAACAAAGAACAAGCCTTACTGATATTATCATTTCAACAATCTATAAATCATAAACAATCCCGCTCTAAGCAATTGGAGCGGGATTGTTGTTTTATTATCAATTGAGCTAATTAGCCTAATAGGGCTAATATCATAAAAAAACAGAACCAAATAATACGCCACATAACATTCTCATTTGGCTTTTTTTTGTACCTTTACGGACAGAAATAAAAACAACTTAAAATGCAATTTAAATGGAACTACATTCCACCTACAGAGACTCAGGACAATGCAGCTAAAGACTTAGGAGAGAAGTTAGGTATTAGCCCTATTCTTGCTTCACTGCTGATACGTCGTGGTATAACGACGGAGAGTGCTGCAAAACGGTTCTTCCGTCCTCAGTTGGCAGACCTCATCAACCCTTTCTTAATGAAGGATATGGATGCTGCTGTCGACCGTCTCAATGATGCTATGGGGCATAAAGAGCGTATTCTTGTCTACGGAGACTATGACGTAGACGGCTGTACAGCTGTAGCGTTGGTATATAAATTCTTACGACAATTCTATTCAAACATCGATTACTACATCCCCGACCGCTATGATGAGGGTTATGGAGTGAGCAAGAAGGGAATAGACTTTGCCAAAGAAACTGGAGTTAAACTTATTATCATCCTCGATTGTGGCATCAAAGCAATCGAAGAGATAACCTATGCCAAGGAACAGGGAATAGACTTTATCATCTGTGACCACCATGTTCCTGATGAAGAGATGCCTCCTGCAGTAGCTATCCTTAACCCAAAACGACCAGATGACACTTATCCTTTCAAAAACCTTTGTGGTTGTGGTGTAGGTTTTAAGTTCATGCAAGCATTTGCAAAGAACAATAATATCCCCTTTTCTCGACTTGTTCCCCTACTCGATTTCTGTGCTGTCAGCATTGCAGCCGATTTAGTTCCTGTAGTAGACGAAAATCGTATTCTTGCCTTCCACGGACTGAAACAGTTGAATCAAAACCCAAGTCTTGGATTAAAAGCCATTATAGATATCTGCGGATTGAATGGTCGTGAATTATCTATGAGCGATATCATCTTCAAGATTGGACCACGTATTAACGCCAGCGGCCGTATGGAGAATGGCAAGAAGAGTGTTGACCTACTTGTTGAAAGAGAATACAGTCTGGCATTCGATCAAGCAAAGCATATTGACGAATACAACGAACAGCGAAAGGATGTAGACCGTCAGATGACAGAAGAGGCCAACCAGATTGTTGCTCGTTTGGAGAGCCAGAAACACCAATCAAGTATCGTCCTCTATGATGAGCATTGGAAGAAAGGTGTCATAGGTATCGTTGCCTCTCGTCTGACTGAAATCTATTTCCGTCCGACAGTAGTCTTAACACGTGACGAGAACCTTGCTACAGGGTCTGCACGTAGTGTAGCTGGTTTTGATGTATATGCAGCGATTAAGAGTTGTCGTGATTTATTATTGAACTTTGGTGGACATACATACGCAGCCGGACTAACTATGAAGTGGGCAGATGTAAAGGAGTTCCGTGAACGCTTCCAAGCCTACGTAGAACAGCACATTGAGCCTGAACAGCGCGAGGCAATCCTCGACATCGATGCTGTTATCGACTTTAAGGATATAACCAAAAAGCTACACACTGATTTGAAACGCTTTGCCCCATTTGGTCCTGGCAATCCCAAACCACTCTTCTGTACGTTAGATGTTTACGACTTTGGAACAAGTAAGGTTGTAGGACGCGAGCAAGAGCATATCAAGTTAGAACTGGTTGACTCTAAATCCAACAACGTAATGAATGGTATCGCTTTCGGACAGAGTGCTTCAGCCCGTTACATCAAATCAAAACGCTCGTTTGACATTGCCTACACGATTGAAGATAACGTCTTTAAGCGTGGATCTGTTCAACTGCAAATAGAAGATATCAGACCTACTGAGGATTGCTAACAATTGTATTGATCTGTATTATTTGTATCAACAATAAGGACTATCAACCCTAAAGTCCAAAAGCTCAAACCTCAATGTTCATCGTTCAAAGCATGTAGTTTAATGTCTTATCTCGACATTCTTCATCAATATTGGGGCTATCCTGATTTCCGTGGTATTCAGAAGGACATCATCGAGAGTATCGGTTCAGGAAAGGATACCTTAGGACTAATGCCAACAGGAGGAGGAAAGTCCATAACTTTCCAAGTACCAGCATTAGCCCAAGAAGGAGTGTGCCTGGTCATTACTCCTCTTATTGCGTTGATGAAAGACCAGGTTGACCATCTCCGTCAACAAGGCATCACTGCTGCTGCTATTTATTCTGGCATGCGCCATGATGACATTGTATCAACCTTGGATAACTGCTCTTTTGGAGGTATAAAGTTGCTTTATATCTCTCCTGAGCGTATAGGGTCTGACCTTTTTCAAACAAAACTACGACACATAAAAGTGAGTTTCATCACTGTTGATGAAGCCCATTGTATCAGTCAATGGGGTTATGACTTTCGCCCTTCGTACTTACAGATTGAGAACATCCGAAAGTTAGTACCTAATGCACCTATCCTTGCCTTAACTGCAACAGCTACACCAGATGTCGTTGATGATATTCAAGACCGCTTAGGATTTAAAGAGAAGAATGTCTTCCGAATGAGCTTTGAGCGTAAGAACTTAGCTTATGTCGTACGCCAAACTGAGGACAAAGATGCCGAGATGGTACATATTCTGCAATCCTTACCCAAGACAGCTATTGTCTACTGCCGTAGCAGAAAACGCACAAAGGAGATTGCAAAGATGCTCACAGAACATGGTATCTCGGCTACATGGTATCACGCAGGCTTAGAACCTGGTGTTAAAGACCAACGCCAGAACGACTGGCAGACTGATAAGATACGTGTCATGGTTGCTACAAACGCATTTGGTATGGGTATTGACAAACCTAACGTACGTGTAGTTATCCATATTGATTGCCCGAGTTCATTGGAGGCTTACTTCCAAGAGGCAGGTCGCGCAGGTCGTGATGGTAATAAGGCATACGCTGTTCTACTTTATAATGGCAATGACAGACGCACACTGCAGAAGCGCATCGAAGATACCTTCCCACCTAAAGACTATATCCAAACAGTCTATGAACACTTAGCCTACTTCTATCAGATAGGCGTTGGGAGTGGCTACGGATGTATATTTGAGTTTCCGATTGACAAATTCTGCAATACTTTCAAGCATTTTCCCATACGTGTTAATGCAGCATTGACCATCCTTCAACGAGCAGGATATATTGATTACGAACTTAATCCAGACACTAAGGCACGTGTTCGCTTCCTTCTCAATAGGGATGAACTTTACCGATTAGACTCGCTGAGCGATAAGGAAGACAATATCGTAACAGCACTACTTCGCAATTATGGTGGACTCTTCTCTGACAATGGCTACATAGATGAAAGTTATCTTGGACAGGAAGCTGGGTTGGATAGAAACCAAACCTACATGATACTCACCAATCTTAGTAAAAAGCGTATCATCAATTTCATCCCTCGTAAGAATATACCACTTATTAGCTACACACAAGATCGTATTGACGGTGTTGATGTTGTTCTTAGTAAAGAGGTATATGAAAATCGAAAAGAAGAATTTATCAAACGCATCAACTCTGTTATCAATTACGCACAAAATGAACGAGTGTGTCGCAGCAGACAGCTACTATCCTATTTCGGAGAAAGTAAATCAACCGACTGCGGACAATGTGATGTTTGCTTATCGCATACCAAAGAAGATGATACGAACGAGAAAGAACAAATCAGAAAACAACTGCTGACACTCTTAGAAGATGGGCATAAGCATGCTATTACAGAGATTCGTCAACTGAATGATGATTGGGACCTTGTTCAGCAGGTTATGCGAGAGATGATTCTGGAAGAGGAAATCCTATTGGATGGAAGTTTCTTACTTCTACCCTAAAAGATTTGGTCTTCTGATACATGGATTAATGTGGTAGGTCTCAACACATCTCGATTTATTGGAGTCCTCACTAATTGGACTAAAATTAAAGCTGAAATACAACGTTTATAACAATTTTATTTTAAATTCATTTGCTGTCATTTTAACATTTAGAACTAACTCATTGCAATCTAATTAGTTAGATACTCATAAAGCATGACAGATGTGACAGGAAAAATTATTTTGTAGATACAGCCTACTTATTGTAGGCTCGCATCAGTAAGAACCAACAGCTTCTCGTTGGTTCTACTAATATTTGATTGGCATCAAACAAACTGAACTCTACAACGACAAACCTCTACTTCTGCGCTGTCTCTATTACTCTTGGTTATTCTAACATTAAAATCAGTATCTGAATCCCGACCCTCTTGATAGAAGTGGAGTCTATCTCCTTGATGAGATTCTGCTACGTATGCTATCTCAAAACGCCTGATACAATGCTGCTTATACCAAGCTACGTCCCACAAATCTAATACATGCTCTATGTACTTGACTGAGTTTATATGCCCATTGATATCTACATCATTATAATAAGTGTCGATTGAACGGATTGGAGTTGCACCAACTGATAGCTTCACACGTGAAGACTTTTCTATCGGACAAGGGTATTCGGTTTCTATATACTCAGTTATTAAGCCGCCACGAACGGCAAGTATGTCGGCAGGATGACGTGTATCAAGGTCTATCATGGCCCACACACTCTTTCCGTAACCATAAACATGCCCAGACTCCCCGACTATCTTAAAGTTACGGCTTGTAAAAGACCTCAGAGCACTGTCCACCCAAGTCTCTACGAAAAACTTATCGTAGGCCTTCGGCATGTCCATCACCTCAATAGCCAAGCGACTCAACACCCACGTCTTATTGACAGTATTGAGATAATTCATACCATAACCACGATCATTACTATGGAAATCAGCAGCATTCAACAAGTGATTGCCTAAGTGACCCATAAACAAATGATTGGAAAAGTCGCAATGAAACGGCTCAGCCAAAAACTCATATCTTCCTATCTTTGATAACTTTTCCATATTACACTTATCTTACACGAACATTTACTTTATGCATTTACCAATGCCTAACTTATTATTATAACGGAAAAATTGTCATAATATTCTATGTAAGCAAGAAAATCTGAAGACTCGTAGTTGCCCTTAGTAGAAATGAATCGTTATATCTAAAGAAGGCATACTCCACTTCTTAGGGAACAGGTCAAACATTTAACCTCACTCTTCATGAGGATTAATAGGATTAAGAAAAATCATTACACATAGTCGAGCAGAATACCCCTTATGTTGGGGTATAATATCCTTTCAGATAAAATTCATAACACACATTATATCAACATATTACAAATTACATTAAAGAAGATGCCCTTCTTGAGGCAAGAAGGGCGTCTTCATCACCCAAGAAGAGCATGTTCTAGAATACTGTTAGGCCTCTTCTTCTATCTTAAAGACCATGTATTACTCTCTTGACAGTCAAAAAAGTTTACGTTAAGACAAGGGATAGGCCCTATATATAGATTCTATTTGCGTGCAAAATTCAGTGTTCCTCTATGGAAAAAGAACTTTCCCACTTGATAAGATGACATGTATGGTAGATGTTAAGTGTTATGTTTCTCACAGAGAACACACTATATGACAAGCAGTAAGTTGATAACGAAAAAGCAAAATAAAAAGGGATGCACCTTAAAGATGCATCCCTTATTGTTATTGTTTGAAGGATTGTCCTTCTTAACCTACTCGTTTAGATTACTTTACGTAAACAACTGCAAGACGGTTAGAAGTTACACCCTGTACACCCTTACCAGTTGCCTCGTCAACGATAACGCCACGACCCTTGAGGTAGTTAGCAACTACGTCAGCACGAGCCTGTGAGAGACGATCGTTAAGTTCCTTAGAACCCTCTGGAGAAGCAGTACCAACAACCTGAACGTGAACACCTTCCTTAACGTTGTTGAGAGCAGCCTTAGCCTCTTTAGTAAGAGCAGACTTACCCTGAGCGAATGTTACGAATACAAGGTCAGATACAGTGAACTCCTTAACCTTAACAGAAGGAACCTCCTTAACAATCTCCTTAGTAATAACCTCTGGCTTACGGTTGCGGAGCTCGTTGATCTGAGCGTTCAAAGCATCGATCTCAGCCTGGTCACGTGGAGTAACGATTGTGAAGTTGTGTGTACCGTTAGAGTTCTTGAACTTGTAAACAAGACCAGCATTCAACTGAACGAATGAGTTGTTGATGTTGTAAGCTGGCTGACCTGCCTGTGAAGCTGCCTTGTAACCATACTCCTGATGATCAGCTAAAGCTACTGGATTCAAAGCATTACCAGTTGCAACCAATTCCTTGTTCTTTGACTGACCCAAGAATGCGAAATTGATAGAAGGCTCTACGTAGAACTGGAACTGCTTCTCTGAACCGAAGTTGAAAGCGAAATCAAGAGCTGCCTTAGAAGTCATACGGTTACGGTTGTCAGCAGTAGCATCCTTGAATGCCTTGTTGCTTGTGAATACGTGCATCCAACCAAGACCATAAAGTGCGCTAACCTCGAAGGTACGTGGCTCACCCTTGTAACCACCGAAGAGGTTGCTCAAGTTTACAGTACCGAGCAAGCTTGCGTTTGTAGCGCGAACTACAGTACCTGTAGAAACCCAAGGCTTGTTTGAGAAGTATGCATTACCCTCAATAGCCAGACCGAATACTGGAGTGAAATAACGACCGATACGGATACCAGCGTTTGGATCGAGGTCGCTCAACCACTTGTGACCAGTTGTCTTTGTTGCAACACCACCGTTAATACCAACGTAGACGTTGTCAAATGCCTTGCTTTCTGCCACTGTCTGAGCAGAAACTGAAGCTGCCATAGAAGCAGCTGCCAACATTAAAACTAACTTTTTCATTGTTTTCTCTGAATTAATTAATATTTGTAAAATCTATAATGTCAGTGTCTTAAACTCGCTGCAAAGTAATAAAAAAATAATGAGACAGCCAAATTTTTTTAGATAAAAAATGCACAGGCCCCTATATTATGAGCATAAGAAACCATAAAGATGGAAATATTGAACAATGTTATATATCTTTTATCTTATTGTAACATAATAACATGTGAAACAATGGGGCTATATCACATATATTGTAGGGAGAACCCTCTTCAATACCGAAAGCGATATTTCAAAATTATTGGAAGTCCACAAAGTGGTTCGAACAGGCCCTTATCGTTTGTATCACTTACAGCTATCGAAAGTTCTACCTCCGACTTTCTACAATCATGCGAACACACTACAAATATGATTCTATAAGTTGAAATGAATCCTGCTAACTCGTAACGCCAAGCAACAAATAGCTATAATAGCCTTCTACCTGTTGTTAGAAGATTGCTTGCATGCTAATGAGAAGCTATTAGCAAGATAACAGAAACAATATCTATTCAGCCCTCAACGACAAATATAAGAAGACACAATCTTGAAGGATAAGATGTTTACTAAAGAAAAAGGGACCCGTAGCATCACTGCTTAGGTCCCTTAAACAAATTAGAGAGTTATAAAAAATCAGGTTAAATTCCTTTATTATAACAATAGTTACTATTGTTGTTTACCACTTAATTATTGCTGAGTAATGATTTTCATTCCCTCTTCCACTGCTTCCATATTTAGTGGGATGAGGTTATGATGGCGTTCAGGAAGACTCTTGAAGAGTGCCTTCTTTAGTCCATCAGTGCTGACAACAGGGCAAACCTTAAGCAGACCACCCAGAACAATCATATTAAACACTTTTGCATTCTTCATCTCAGCAGCCTTATCCATAGCATTAATGCGATAGATGGTGATGTCCTTACGCGTAGGAGGATTGAATACTCCATAACCATCATAGATAAGAATACCACCTGGCTTAACCTTTGGTTCAAACTTATCAAGCGAAGGTTGGTTCAGAACTATCGCAACATCATACTTACTAAGGATAGGAGAAGAGATGCGTTCGTCGCTTACAATAACAGTAACGTTGGCTGTACCACCACGCTGCTCTGGTCCATAAGCAGGCATCCATGTTATCTCCTTATCTTCCATTAGTCCCGAATAAGCCAAGATCTTACCCATAGAGAGTACGCCCTGACCACCGAAGCCACTAATAATTATCTCTTTTTTCATTTTACACCTTATTTATATAGGGAAGGATTAAAGACCTGTAGTGTCTTTCAAATCACCCTTTTCATATTCAGGGAACATATTCTCACGCATCCACTCGTTAGCCTTAACAGGAGAAAGCTTCCAACCACTGTTACAGGTTGCAACAATCTCTACTAACGAGCTTCCCTTTCCTTGCATACTTGCTTCAAACGCTTTGCGGATTGCACGCTTTGCTTTATTGATTGAAGCAACGGTGTCAACACTCTGACGAGTTACATAGCAGGTTCCTTTCAAGTGACTTGCTAACTCCGTAATGTTCAGATTATAGCCATGCAGTTCTGGCTCACGACCGTATGGACAAGTTGCTGTCTTCTGACCCATAAGCGTTGTAGGCGACATCTGACCACCTGTCATACCATAAATGGCATTATTAATAAAGATAATTGTAAAGTTCTCACCACGGTTCAAAGCATGGAGTGTCTCTGCTGTACCAATACAGGCAAGGTCACCATCGCCCTGATAAGTGAAGACCAAACGGTCTTCCCAAAGGCGCTTAACACCCGTTGCTACAGCCGGAGCACGACCATGAGGAGCCTCCTGCCAGTCGATATCAAGATAGCGATAAGCAAATACGGCACAGCCTACAGGGCATACACCAATCGCCTTATCACTCATTCCCATCTCTTCAATTACTTCTGCAACTAATTTATGAACCACACCATGTGAACAACCCGGACAATAGTGCATTGTCGTATCGTTCATCAAAGTAGGCTTCTTATACACCAGATTCTCAGGTGAAATGATATCATTTGCCATAATATACGTCCTCCCTTCTTACTTTACTAACTTTTCCTTGAGTGCCTTAACAATCTCTTCAGGGTCAGGAACGATACCACCTAAGCGACCAAAGTGTTCTACTGGTAAAGCTCCGTTGATAGCCAAGCGCACGTCTTGTACCATCTGACCAGCATTGATTTCGCTTACCAATACACCCTTCTTACCCATGCACAGCTCTGCAAGTTGCTTGCTTGGGAAAGGCCATAAAGTGATTGGACGGAACAAACCGACCTTTAATCCTGCCTCACGAGCTAACTCAACAGCCTTCTCGCCGATACGTGCAGCACTACCGAAACTAACGATAATATAATCTGCATCTTCGCACTGCTGGGTCTCAAAGCGTACCTCATTCTCACGAATCTGACGATACTTCTCCTGTAAGTGGAGGTTTCTTTCTTCCATTATCTCTGGCTTCAATTCCAAAGAAGTAATGATATTAGGATTGCGATCAGCTGTACGACCCATAGAAGCCCAAGGGCACTCCTTGCGGATTTCCTCCTCTGTGCGACGCGGTTTCTGTGGAGGAAGGACAACCTTCTCCATCATCTGACCAATCACACCGTCAGAAAGAATCATTGCAGGGTTACGATACTTGAATGCTAACTCGAAAGCCAAGTCAACAAAATCAGCCATCTCTTGTACAGAATTTGGCGCCAATACAATCACATTGTAATCGCCATTACCACCTCCACGCGTTGCTTGGAAGTAGTCACTCTGACTTGGCTGGATAGTTCCAAGACCTGGACCACCACGCTGAACGTTAACAAAGACGCCTGGAAGTTCTGCACCAGCCATATAGCTGATACCCTCCTGCATCAAAGCTACACCAGGTGATGAGGAACTTGTCAGCACACGCTTACCAGCGCCAGCACCACCATAAATCATATTGATAGAAGCCACCTCGCTCTCAGCCTGAAGAACAACCATACCTGTTGTCTCCCAAGGCTTTAAGGCTGAAAGTGTCTCAATTATCTCACTCTGAGGAGTGATAGGGTAACCAAAATAGCCATCAGCACCGCAGCGAATAGTTGCATGAGCAATAGCCTCATTACCCTTCATAAGTTTTACATCTTGTTCTGCCATAATTATTCCTCCACTTTTTTACGATAGACTGTGATACAGCCATCAGGACAAACCGTAGCACAAGCAGCACAACCAATACAATCATCTGGTCGTGCAGACTCTGTATACGGATAGCCGTGGACATTTACCTTTTTCTGAGCCAAAGCAATAACATCTTTCGGACATGCAACGATACACAACTGGCATCCTTTGCATCGATCTGTGTTTACCACAATGGCACCTTTCATCTTGCTCATAGTTTTTGTATTTTAAGGATTATACGCATCCTTGTTATAGAAGTTGAGAATATTCTCCACCATCTCTTTTGCGATTACTGCTGGAGAATTAGGGTCCAACTCGATAGCCTCCATATAATTGGCTAAGGCTTCTTGCCAGTCGCCTCTCTGTCGGCATTCATTACCTCGTTGGAAATATTCTTCTGCTGTCATCTACTTATAGTATTCTTTCTTGCCTGCAGCAAGTGTATTTTTCATTAGTGAACAGATAGTCATAGGACCAACACCACCCGGAACAGGCGTAATGAAAGAGCAGAGAGGAGCAACCTCATCAAATTTCACGTCACCACATAGTCTGAAGCCACTCTTGCGTGCCTTGTCTTCAACACGTGTTGTACCGACGTCAATAACCACTGCACCAGGCTTCACCATATCAGCTGTTACAAATTCAGGTCTGCCAATAGCTGCGATAATGATATCTGCCTCCTGACACTCTTTCTTCAAATCCTTTGAACGAGAGTGGCACACGGTTACAGTTGAATCACCATACTGTTTTTGCATCATCAACTGTGCCATAGGCTTACCAACAATATTGCTACGACCTAAGATAACACACTTCTTACCAGAAGTCTCAATATGATAATGCTGCAACAAGGTGAGGATACCCAATGGTGTAGCAGAGATAAAGCAAGGAAGACCGATAGCCATACGCCCCACATTGATAGGATGGAAACCATCCACGTCCTTGCGATAGTCAACAGCCATAATAATCTTCTGCTCATCGATATGCTTTGGCAAAGGAAGCTGAACAATGAAGCCATCAACGTCTTCATCCTTATTCAGCTTATCCACACAAGCCAAAAGCTCTTCTTCTGTCACATCAGCCTCAAAACGAATGAGCGTAGACTTGAATCCACATTGCTCACAAGCAATTACCTTATTCTTAACATAGGTTTCACTTCCGCCATCATGTCCCACCAAAACGGCAGCCAGATGAGGTTGTTTACCACCTGCGGCAACAATCGCCTTCACTTCCTCGGCAATCTCCTGCTTTATCGCAGTTGCTGTTGCCTTTCCGTCTATTAACTGATATTCCATAGTAATGATATTATTTGATGAATATGTGTCTTTTATATCTTCGGCATATTTGGCATTCCCGGCATACCCTTCATCTTGCTCATCATACCAGCCATCTTCGAGCCAGTAACCATCTTCATCATCTTACGAGTCTGGTCGAACTGCTTAATGAGTCGGTTCACCTCTTGTATATTGGTACCAGAGCCCTTAGCAATACGCTGACGACGGGAGTTATTGAGCAATTCAGGGTTCGTGCGCTCCTTCGGTGTCATACTTTGGATAATAGCTTCAATACCTTTGAAGGCATTATCGTCGATATCAACATCACGGATAGCTTTGCCTACACCAGGAATCATAGAAGCAAGGTCTTTCAAGTTACCCATCTTCTTGATTTGTTGTATCTGGTTATAGAAGTCGTTGAAATCAAATTGGTTCTTCTGTATCTTCTTCTGCAGACGCTTTGCTTCTTCCTCATCGAACTGCTCCTGCGCACGTTCTACAAGTGAGACAACGTCACCCATACCTAAGATACGATCGGCCATACGCCCTGGATGGAACACATCAATAGCCTCCATCTTCTCGCCTGTACCAATGAACTTGATTGGCTTTGTGACGACAGTGCGGATTGATAACGCCGCACCACCACGCGTATCACCATCAAGCTTTGTGAGAACGACGCCATTAAAATCCAAACGGT
Source organism: Prevotella sp. C561 (assembly GCF_000224595.1). Lineage (NCBI taxonomy): Bacteria > Pseudomonadati > Bacteroidota > Bacteroidia > Bacteroidales > Prevotellaceae > Prevotella > Prevotella sp. C561. The sequence goes on from NZ_JH114145.1 coordinate 249,270, forward strand.
CATTGAACTCCTTAGCAGTATTCACTGCGTCCTGACCTGTCATTGAGTCAACAACGAACAGAGTCTCGTCGGGATGAACATGATTCTTGAGACTCTCGATCTCATTCATCATCTCTTCATCAACGGCCAAACGACCGGCAGTATCGATGATAACTACGTCATTCCCCTTTGCCTTTGCTTCTGCAAGTGCATGATCAGCAATCTCGTTTACATTCTTGTTCTCTGGTTCGCTATAGACAGCTACTCCCACCTGCTCTCCAACGACCTTCAACTGGTCGATAGCTGCAGGACGATAGACGTCACAAGCAACCAACAAAGGATTCTTATGTTCCTTTGTTTTAAGCATGTTTGCCAACTTTCCAGAGAATGTAGTCTTACCAGAACCTTGCAAACCACTCATAAGAATGATTGAAGGACGACCTGACAAATTCAGACCAACAGCCTCGCCACCCATCAACTCTGCCAACTCATCATGTACTATCTTAACCATGAGTTGTCCAGGCTTAACGGCTGTAAGCACATTCATACCTAATGCCTTCTGCTTTACAGTATCTGTAAACGACTTAGCTACTTTATAGTTAACATCGGCATCAAGAAGTGCTCTACGCACGTCCTTCAGGGTTTCTGCTACATTTATCTCTGTTATCTTTCCTTCTCCCTTGAGTATCTTAAAGGAGCGTTCAAGACGATCACTTAAATTTTCAAACATTGCTTTAAAAGTAAACTTATATATTTCTGATTCTATCTTACAAAGATAATAAAAAGAGAAATAATACAGCAAGCGAATAACCCCTATTTTAATGTATTTTAAAACACGCTCCTTATAATAATGCGCACATAAATAGACTTTGTGCAAAAAAATGTAAATCATAACCTTCTCTACCCCACTTTCCAACTTCAACAATGAAGGGTACGAATTAATCCTATCTAAGTATCTTTCTTCAACTGATATTGATTATGTTTCTAATCTTGCTGATTAAAAGTAAGACTAATGGTCTTCTAAGAGCGGATACCACCTGTTTTGTATTTACACTCGGCCTAAAGACTGACCACAAAGGCAAATATCTCTTAAACTAATAAACGAAAATAAGTGCTGACAACGCCTTATAAAAGAGGTTGAGACGTTGTCAGCACTTAGCTTTTCTTTAAGGAACTACGGTTATAAGACTTTGCTCGTCCATCCATATCTACGAACAATGACAGTATTTATCACCATTCGTCTTCCATGTAACGAACTATTCCTACACCTTTCCTTACCCTACATGTCTATGCCAGACAATTAATGATTTCTGTTACAGACTTACAGCCATGACGGTCGAGCCAATCATTAATACCATCACGCACCTTTATCGTTACTTGAGGATCAAGGAAATTTGCTGTACCTATTTGGATAGCAGTGGCACCCGCCATAAGGAACTCTATCGCATCTTCCGCAGTTGAGATACCCCCCAACCCAATGACTGGTATCTTTACAGCCTTTGCCACATCATTGACCATTCGGACTGCTACTGGTTTTACAGCCGGACCGCTCAACCCTCCTGTACGAATACTCAACTTAGGGCGACGACGCTCAATATCGATTGCCATTCCCATCAACGTGTTTATCAGCGACACTGAGTCGGCACCTTCATCTTCGCAGGCACGTGCAATGCTGGCGATGTCTGTGACATTAGGTGATAGCTTGACTATCATCGTCTTATGGTAGTGTTCGCGTACAGCCTTTACGATTGAAGCTGCTCCAGAACAGGTGACACCGAACGACATACCGCCTTCTTTCACGTTTGGACAGGAGATATTCACCTCGATAGCTGGTATTCTCTCCAACGCATCGAGTTTCTCTGCCGTCTCAGCATACGTCTCTGGGGAATTTCCACTCACATTAACTATCATATTCGTGTCAATATCCTTTATCTGAGGATAGATATGTTCGATGAAGTAATCTACGCCTTTATTCTGCAAGCCTACGCAATTTAGCATCCCTTGAGGTGTCTCCACCATGCGCGGATAGTCATTTCCTTCTCGTGGCTTCAGCGTCGTTCCCTTAACGATGATTCCTCCAATCTCTTCCAATGGTACGAAATCGGCAAACTCCAAACCATAGCCAAAAGTACCACTGGCCGTCATCACGGGGTTCTTGAGATGTAAGTCACTTATCTTTACACTTAAATCAGCCATATTATAATCATCTATTTTTACGAAACATTGTGGTATTCTCCTTCTATCAACCTTATTAAGACGATTCATTTTATCGACCTAATAAAAGCAAACAAAGTCTCCTACCACTCCTTTCTGATTTATTCTCCCCACATCAATCTACGTGTATCAAAGACAGGACCTTCCTTACATACGCATAGATTACCTTCTGTTGTCTTCTCTACACAACACAGACAAGCACCGACTCCGCAGGCCATCATGTTCTCTAACGATGCTTCACAAGGGATTGAGGCTTGATAGGCATAATGTGCTACGGCCTTCATCATGGGCTTAGGACCACACGTAGATATACGGTCAAAACGTTCTGTGGACAGAACGGAATGGTTTGTGACAAACCCCTTCTCACCTGCTGAGCCATCCTCAGTGGTTATACATACCCTTCCATACTGCTCAAAAAGCGATATTTCAGCTAAGTCGGCTGCTGTACGAGCACCCAACAAGAAGACTGGTGTTCCGCCTGCTTCCTTTATCTGCTTACCGAAATATAATAGTGGAGCCACCCCTACTCCTCCACCAACGAGTAGTACTCGTTCTGACGAACTTGCCAAAGGGGTGAACGTATTACCTAATGGGAGCACACAGTTTAACATGTCGCCTTTGCGCAAGCGTGCGAGCGCATGCGTTCCTTCTCCTACTGTTGCTACAAGCAGCCACAGCTCATTACGCTCAATATCAACGAAATTTATGGAGATAGGACGGCGAAGAAAGGTAGAAGGTGAGCCGTCCACTCTCACCTCTACAAACTGACCAGGCAGCATCTCTGGGAGTGGTTTATCATCTGTCAACTTAATAAGGACATTCCTTGCATTGACTCTCTCCACAGAAGATACCTTCAAGTCGAGGACATACTTCTTCATCTTTGCTTTGCTTTATAACACAATGCAAATATAGATAAAATATCTCGATTATTAGCTGATTGACGTAAAAAACAGAAATAAATCTTACCAAAATGGGGTTAGCATGTTATTCACTCATAAAAAGACTGTGATATACTTCCTCCATGAATACTATCCCTAAAACAGACTAACATTAAGCTGTGGGCTCTCTCGCCATGCCTACAACTCAATCATAAATCACGCTGTTTTGAACTCTTGATTGTTAACTGATGCTCTGACATTATGAGGTAATAACTCACCTTACTGACAGAAGGAAAACACAACACATTATACAAGAATTATTTTTATTTTAAGTTGCTGTCATATTTAACACTTCATGTAACACTACTGATTACTAACAAGTTAGATATCAACACCGAATGACAGTAATGACAGCAAATTTTATTTTGACTGAATAACCTTACTATGACTATAGTTACGCAAGTCTTCCGAGACGGGATATAGTTAAGACAGTGTAAACACTTTTAGCCAGAATATGATAGACAAGGTAACAGAGTGAACGATGCTTGGCGGAGTAACAGGTTTCATCATCTTTTTTTCCTCACATGTGGAACATCCATACATCATCCGAAAAGCGTGAAAACATTGATAGAAGATAGGAAAGAAGGAGGAAGCATAGACTTACTATAAGTGACAGTAAGTTCACTCTGTAAATCTTTTTCGCTTATCTCACAACCAATACTTGCTCTTCATGCTTTAAGAAGACGCCCTTCTACGTTCAAGAACATGCCCTTCTTGAGGCTTGAAGACGCCCTTCTTCGGGCAAGAAGGGCATGTCCTCAAACGCTATTCATAACTTTCTGATTCATTGCATGTTATAGACTTAATTCCAAGAGACCTTATATTCCTATTATGAAAGTATATAGCTCGATGTAAAGTAAAGATTTTTCAAGAGCAAATGGGTTCCCCAGATAGGTCAAGTTATTGTCCTCACAGCTCTATGGAGGTACAGATAAGAGTCTTGGGATGTGTCCATCTCCGATAGAGAAAGTAAAACATCCTACAAGTTGCATGCGTATCTTACTAAGAGGGTAAGTAAGTTCGCTGTAACTTTTAGTACATGGCAGGAGGACGCATGGGAGCTTTCTCTTATCATAAAGGCATCTAAAGGCTTACAGAGAAACTACATTTAAGTGCATAAAAGATGATTAGAACAGCACTTGAAAAGCGAGCTGAAACGAAAAAAAGTTCTGTCAATCACCCACCTACTGATATATGAGGCTGTGATAACCTTCGCTTTCTACGGCCACTTGATACAATAAACAACAGAAGTGTCCGTTACGATTATAATGCCGCTGGGTATCTGTCTGGCCCCGTGTATATTAAAAGTGAAGTATCAAATACAGCAAAAGTATTGAAAATAAACGTATCTTTGTTGCTGATATAAGGCCTTACTTTACACAAAAAACATTACCAAGCACAAGTAGCAAGAATGAATTTCATCAGCATATAAATAATGTTCGTTGTAGCCTGCAGAGCCTATAGAGCGAACAAAAAGGAGCCTGATATACAAGTTAGTAGTCCAAATCTATTCCACACTCTATGGGCATAAATTCATAAAAGAAATATTATCAAGAATGAAAGAAAGTAATATCAACGTTTTAGAGTTTCAAGGAGAAAGAGGCTTGCCGACAGGGGAGAAGACTATTATAAGGAAGGAGTATTTCGGAAAAGAATATGCTTTTATGCAAGCAAATATAGAACAGATACCCGACATATCTTATATAAATACGAACAATGTTGATGGTCTTATAGCAATCTCAGAGGGCATAAACAAGAAGATTGAAAATATTGAAAAGATATCTATTTTAGAGCATATAAGAGCATTAGACCTGAATTCATATACTTATGAAGACCTGTCTCACTTGTCTTGTTTGAGAAAGTTAGAGTATTTAAAGATACATGGTAGCGCTGACAAAGAAATCCCTTTTTCTTCATTACCCTTGCTATGGTGCATTTATCTAAACTATAATAAAAAGAACTGTAAATCAATCTTCCAATGCAAGAACTTAGAATATATCTTTATTGATAACTACTCTGGAACGACCTCAAATGAGTTTGTCTCTTTTGGAGAAGCAAGAAGAATAGGATTGATGAAAAGTAAGTTAAGCGAATTTAATGCACTACAGAATATGCCACACTTAGAGCACATCGGAATAGGTTACAATTCCAAAATGGAGTCTATAAGCTGGCTAAAAGATAACAAATCTCTTATCTCTGTTGCATTTCAGAACTGTAAGAAGATAAAAGACTGGGAGATACTTGGGTCATTAACAAACATGGAAAGACTAACAATAGATAGCTGTGGCGAGTTACCTTCTATTGCTTTCTTACAGCATTTGTCCAATCTTAAAGAAATCAGAATGATTGGGTCAACGAGTGTTAGAGACTGTAAAGTGAGGGATATTATGAGTATTCCTCATCTCAAAAGTTTCTTTATACCAGTGAAGAAAGAATATGATATTACCCTACAAGACATCACTTTATTCAATAATAAATTGTAGTTTTTTGCGTTTAAGTCATATTACAAAGAGTATGACCATCAGACAGGAAATAACTATATGACAATGGTACGCTGTAGGAAATACGGCCTCCTTACAACAAGACAACCATTTCACAGCTGCAAAAACTTACTCTTTTCCACCAGTGAGGGCAGTATGAGGATGATGAGGTAGGACTCTACTACAACCGTCTCCAGTATTACAACCTATGGAGAAGGAATGACATTAACCAATAAGTGATAAGCCTGTCAAACGATGAGTTTAATCTCTACTCTTATATATAATAATGATTTGGTAAATACATTGGGCTTAAGTCCAACAAACCCCATTTGATATTATAATATATAAGTACTCAAGTTCAACCCTTGAGAATTATTGTTTTCTTTTTGAACAGCAAACAAGACATGGGATAAGCACAAACTACTCCATAGGAACTCGCATCAATGAATCTCTATAGACATACTGAATATAAATTAAGAAAAGTAATTGAAGAAACAAACTCTTGGTAATATGGATGAAATAAATAGATTTATCAATGGTAAAAGTTATGAACTTCTTCTAAGGAACATACTACAAAAAAGAAATATAGAGATTGAGAGTAATATCCCTTTTGTACTGTTAGATTATGACAAAGAGCAGTTAAAAGCCGCACAAATTGAGGTCGAGGACTTAGAAACCTTGCTCATTTCAAACATGACAGAAATTGTTTCTTTTGTGGAAAGGAAGATGAGTTATGATTTTGAGGATGAGGATGAATATCCTAAAGGAGAAGAACTAAGTGATGATGAGAAGCCTAAACTCATCACAGAACTTCCTTACTATAAAAACTTTCTGGTTGCTTTTCTAATCGAGTACTATCTACTTAAAGAGCATCCAACAACTTTGTGTGGATACTTAAAAAGGATACACATTGCGAATGCAACTAAATATGAAAGGGAATTGAAGGCCATCTGGCAAGACGTTATAAAGACTTAATTCGATTCGGTTAGGGCTGCTACTAAATATAAAAATATGAAGAATAAATTAGATAAAGTAATAGTTGATCTAAAGAACAAACTACCTTACGAGCCTAAATTAGACCTGATTATTTCAAGATTGGAGAGCGTAAAGAGTTTATTATCCGATAACTGTCAGAGCCTGACATTAAATCCAATCAACGGAATAACGAGAGCCTATTTAGATATTGTTAGCGATTATGAAGATCCAATAATGAATGATTTATACTCCTTAGAGAAAGAGATAAGTGCTCTCATAAAGTAATGTAATAATTGGTTAGCTTTACCCATAAACTTAAAGATATGAGTACTTATAAGCAATGTTGCCCATAGTCATTGACCATGAAGAGCAGAAGTACGGCAAGATAGGAGACTACTCTATATCCGCCATTACTACTGTCTCTATGCTGTAGAGGGTCATATCATCATAAAAACTGCACATCGTAGATAGACACAGCACACTAACCGAGAGATATCGGAGGGAACTAATTGCCACCTTAGTAGCCTACAAGACGTGTCTATAAAGGACTCATATCATACCCAAAGGCCTTAAACCTCAGCCAGCCATCGATGTCGTTAAGTTTACACACATGTATTATCTACGCACGCCCATCGCTTTAACGTCAAGGAATTTCGCTCCCTTCGAACACTATACACCCTCTTCATGCTTCAAGAAGACGCCCTTCTACGTTCGAGAACATGCCCTCCTTGATGCTTGAAGACGCCCTTCTTCGAGCAAGAAGGGCATGTTCTCAAACGCGGTTTATAACTTACTGATATATTGTATGTTATAACTCCGATTACATAAGATATCATTCCCCTATTTAGAGGGTATTTTGCTTGTTACAATGTAATGATTTTTCACCTCCTTATTAAAACACTTCTCTCACAAGCAGCATGTCCTCCAATAGCAGAAATGCTCTGTGCCTTCTGTCGACCGAAGGCTATTCGTACGCTCTACATGTACGCTAATTGGCTCTGTTTCATCTGTGTACTCTGTGAGAGAACGACTCATCCACCGCGAGAGAAGAACCTACTAACAAACAATACAAACTGTCCAATAGAAGCGATCTCACAGACTATGCGCCTCCCAGCGAGGGACAGAAACCTCATCCCCAGACCCTTTCTTACGCTAAAAAGTATTAAAGAGTACAGGCTAACGGCCGTTGTTTACGTAAGAATGAATACCTTTGACAATGAATGAACAAGTTGGTTAGCCCAACAAACTACTTATTGCCATAAGGTAAGTTATGCACTGTCAGCTACGAGGCTGAGTATCGAGAGAAGGACTGAGAACGAGAGGCATACCTGTAGGGAAATAGGAGAACGAGGCATATACGAGCGTTTCACTTAATGATAACACGCTATGAGAAAGGGCAGTTTAGACTGTTTTTTATATGCGTTCAGCAGACGTGCCTATTACAAAAGGGCTGTAGAACTATACCTCCCCTACTTAATAAGCAAAGAGGAGTTCAAGGAACGATAGGGAAAGGGAGAGTAGGAATAAAGTAATATACACATCTTTATATAATAAATCATGGTAAGACAAATGTTTGCCGCACTTACATTACTTCTGATTACAGGGTGTTGTAAGGCACAAAATACGGGTTGTAATAACATTAAAAACAAAGAAAGGACTACCGAGAGATTTGATTCTACGAGATACTACACGCATAAGCAAAGAACAGAGTACGTTTTTGAAGATAGTATAAAAGGTAGGGTGCGTCAGTTCGGAGGTGAGAATGGATCTGAGTTCGTTGAGTATGCAAGGAAAGATCATGAATTATTCGGTACGTATAAGGAATATTACAACAAGACAAAGACGCTCAAGAAAGTAGGACGCTACTATTATAATCAGTTTAATATAGGCCTCTGGAAACGCTATGATGAGAATGGCTATTTAATAGAAACTATCGATAAAGATGCTCCTTACACGAACTATCCATGGGAGAAAGTAATGAAGTTCATAAAAGAACAGTTAAAACTGGACTTGTTCGATAAGGGAGTTTCGGTAAATCGTTACATTGCAAAGGACCATAATATGCCCGTTTGGTTTATTACATGGAACCCATGTGATGGCAAAATCCATTTTGTTAAGATAAATGCAAATACAGGACAAGTTATAGAACAAGGTGCTAATGAAATAATAGAATAACCTCATGAGGCTATTAATGTTCAATACTCATATAAGTCATCTATCACTTTGTCAATAAATAGATATGTTAGAATTAGGACTTACGAAGGATGCACCAGGTGCAAGTTGGTGTAAGATATGGGAAATAGAAGAAGAGCTATACGAATATGAGGCAGCCGTTTTCCCTAAATACAAGAACTGTTTTCCATTTAAGTTATGGCTATGTTTTCGTTGTCTTCCTAAAGAATATGAGCGGAGATCAATGCGAAGATTTTATAAGAATGACAACGCATTGGGTATAGACATAGCTATCGATGAGGAAATCATCAGACCTTTTATAGATGGAAAGTATTATCCACTCCCCAAGAATTGTCAGCGTTTACTCATGGGAAAAGCCTTTTATAGTTTCTTGGTTGAGACTTTTAAGAGATATAAAAAGAAATTAGATGGAATCCAAACTTACGGAGAGTCTTTCCTTAATGATACAAGAGAGTGGCTATGCAAACATAAATGGTTAGAAGAATAATGGCATTTGGAATTTGATTCGGATTATCATTAATTGCAATATTTCATGGTCTATAGAATGAGAAGAAGACGAAGTGAGGATTTTATCGGATTAGCTTCTTAAACTTAACCTTCCCAAGTCAATGCAAATTATGTATATGTCTTTGAGTGAGCTTAGGTGTGTATTCTCGTTCTGCCTGTGGATAAATAAACTTTCAGAACATAGAGGGATATAAAGGTGGAAAGCTCTCCTGCTGGTTAAGAAGATGTGTAGTATTATAAATAAAAAAGGTAAATACATGGAACTATTAACATTAAACGAGATTATTCAAACTATAGTTGAAGAAACTAAGGGACTCGACCCAGAACTGATTGAAGACATGATTCTGAAGGAGGTAGACCTTAATTCCGCAGCATAAATTCTTGTAAGAACTCCAAGTGTCTGAGAAACAAAGTTCTCAAAACACTTGGATATGTCAGAAATTTCACCTATCTTAGTGCTGCAAACATAACAAGTAAGCAAAAATCTGACATGACAAAGGTAGCAATTAAAAACGAGAATATCACTTCTTTCGGTGGAATTTATCATATTATGGACGTTTTCTCAAAGTTGGGCTTTGAAAAACTTACCGAATCTGTATTGGGCAAACGTGGAAGTAGTGGCAAAGCATTCAGCCATGGAAGTATTTTCGGCTCTCTCTTCTTCAGTTACCTTTGTGGTGGAGAATGCCTTGAGGACATCAATGTGCTTATAGGGCAGTTCAAGCAGAGACCTAATACGCTATACCCGGTGCCGACACTGTTGGGCGCGGACTAAAGGAGCTTGCT
>NZ_JH114145.1:259440-260333 GCF_000224595.1 Prevotella sp. C561
AATTATCACCTTAATTCCGCAGCATAAATTCTTGTAAGAACTCCAAGTGTCTGAGAAACAAAGTTCTCAAAACACTTGGATATGTCAGAAATTTCACCTATCTTAGTGCTGCAAACATAACAAGTAAGCAAAAATCTGACATGACAAAGGTAGCAATTAAAAACGAGAATATCACTTCTTTCGGTGGAATTTATCATATTATGGACGTTTTCTCAAAGTTGGGCTTTGAAAAACTTACCGAATCTGTATTGGGCAAACGTGGAAGTAGTGGCAAAGCATTCAGCCATGGAAGTATTTTCGGCTCTCTCTTCTTCAGTTACCTTTGTGGTGGAGAATGCCTTGAGGACATCAATGTGCTTATAGGGCAGTTCAAGCAGAGACCTAATACGCTATTACCCGGTGCCGACACTGTTGGGCGCGGACTAAAGGAGCTTGCTGAAGAGAACATTGTCTACAAGAGCGAGACCTCCGGCAAGTCTTACAGTTTCAACACGGCAGAGAAGCTGAACACCTTACTATTACGGATGATACGGAGAATGGGGCTTATAAAGGAGGGCAGTCATGTTGACCTGGACTTTGACCACCAGTTCGTTCCAGCCACCAAGTTCGATGCAAAGTATTCTTACAAGCAGGACTTTGGTTATTTCCCTGGTTGGGCTTCCATTGGAGGAATCATAGTCGGAGGTGAGAATCGTGACGGAAACACCAATGTGAGATTCCATCAGGAAGACACGCTCCGTCGCATTATGGACCGTGTAACCTCAGAACTTGGTGTGGTAATAGAGCGTTTCCGTGCTGACTGCGGGTCGTTCTCAAAGGAAATCATACAAACCGTAGAGCAGCGCTGCAACACGTTCTACATTCGTGCTGCCAACTGCGGCAGTCGCTACGAG
>NZ_JH114146.1:0-136574 GCF_000224595.1 Prevotella sp. C561
TTCGGTTCTTCCGTTAAATGTGTAGATTGTTAATAGAATGAGATTAATCCACATACATGGTAAGCTTACCTCCAATAAGATTATTTTATAAGGGGGGGGGTAAACTATATGATAAATGTAATTAGGTGTGATGTCTATCTGTCGTCTACAAACAATTTATTCCTATTAGCCTAATTAGGCTATTTAGTCCAATTGGGCTAATTAGGCTAATAACTTATTATTCTGTTATAATTTTTCACATCATAATTTTGAATACATGCTCTTTTGGCTTCTAAAAGACGCCCTTTTGGCTTGCAAAAGATGCTCTTTAAGACCCTTGCTAACGCCCTTTTGAAGTCCAACTAAGCACCTTTTACTTTATACTTGGTAACTAATTGGTAATCTGTTGATTGCAAACCTGCTTCATGTGTGTATTTTTGCCGTTAGTTATAGGTGTTTTCCTTGAAATTATGTAATGATTTTTCAACCCCTTATCTGCAGATTTTCGAAGTCTTAAAACGAAAAGATTTTCAATGAAAGAGGATGGAAATAGGATAGATAGTTGACTGTCTCAGCTATATTTTTGTTTAATGAGTAACTTTGGCTCTTACGTTAAAGCACTACGAAAAGCGTCCACACATTTAACGGAAGAACCTTTTATTCTTCCATACATTGGAAGAACAAGGTACTACCCAAAACATAATAAGAGTCCTATTCTGCATCTATGAATTAGACTTAATAGCCGACCCTTACCTTATTATATTATCTAATAATAACCCTCTTGATAAGTTCTCTCAAACGTGTTAATACTCAGCACATCATGTGCGAATACACATCAGCTATAGTGCTGAGCGCAAACACATTACAAAGAGAGCATTAGAGAGGGCTGTATTATCTTACTTCTCTTGATAGAGATAACGCTTAATACTCTTCTTCGGAGTCTTGGCAAACTCCTCATCACGCAACTCTATCGCTGAAAGATGGCAGAAAGATGGAAGCATAGCATTCAGTTCTATACGATTCTGCTCCATTATCTCTTGCAAGTCTGATTGTAAGAAGCCCATCTCTTTAGCCTCATCAAGATCTGGATGAACCAAACCGACAATCTTGTCACCACGTTGGATAACGATACACTCACTCACCATTGACATAGAGTTCAGCTTGTCTTCTATCTCTTCTGGATAGACATTCTGACCATTAGAGCCTAAAAGCATATTCTTAATGCGGCCACGGATAAACAAATGACCATCCGCACTCATCGTTCCAAGGTCGCCTGTATGATACCAGCCATCCTTATCAAGCACCTCTTTCGTAGCCTCTTCGTTCTTATAATAACCAAGCATAACGTTCTCACCACGTGTAATTACCTCACCTGGAACATGCTCAGGATCAGGACTAACAATCTTCACCTCCATATTCAAAGCAGGTGTACCGCAAGAACCGGGTACAAAGTCTTTGTAGTCACTGAACGTTACCAAAGGGCCACACTCCGTAGCACCATAAACGCTTGTTATAGGGAAATCAATGCTTACTAAGAAGTCTTCTATCTCTTTATTAAGTGCTGCTCCACCCGTTACTACCTCGTATGCATTGCCTCCAAAGCATTCCATAACGATTGCTCTAATCTTTTCTTTCACCTTCTTGCTTACCACTGGCATCTTTAACAACATTCGGGTAGCTGTACTCTGGACCCTTGGAAAGACATTCTTACGGATAATCTTCTCTACAACCATTGGTACTGACATAATAATAGCAGGATGGATGTCTCTACATGCTTGAGCTATCAAAGAAGGACTCGGTAGACGTGTGAGGAAATAAAGATGACTTCCAAAACAGAACTGACAGATGAACTCGCATATCATACCATACATGTGTGCCATCGGTAATATACAAAGCACTTTACTATCGGGCTTGATATGTGGTTTTATATCAGCTATTGCCCATGCGAGATTACTACGAATAGAGCGATAACTTAGCATGACACCCTTTGAGAAACCCGTCGTCCCGCTGGTATAATTAATCAGTGCAAGGTCGTCAGCCTCATCCTTAAAATAGTTAACATCCTCTGCACGGAAGAATTTAGGGAATTTCTTACCAAAGAGTGCATTAAGGTTTTCACGCGCATTTGTCAATGACTCTGAACGAGAAAGTATCAACGAGAAATCTGGTAGATAGATAATACCTTCCAACTGGGGCATGTGCTCGCCATCAATCGCTGTAGCTACTACATCACCAACAAAGAGGAGCTTTGCCTCTGAATGGTTTACTATATTATATATTTGTTCGGGTTTAAACTCATTCTGAACAGGTACTGCCACTGCTCCATAGGTTAGAGTTGCAAAGAAAGCAACTGCCCATGAAGAGGAGTTTCGACCACAAAGGGCTACCTTATCACCCTTCTTCAAGCCGCTATTAGCAAAGAGAATGTGTAACTTCTCTATTTTCCGCGCTACATCATGGTATTGAAGTGTAGCACCAAGATAGTCGGTAAGAGCATCTTTGTCCCAGTTATCCTTGATACTCTTCTCTATACACGCGTTGAAACTATTTATAGCATCCATTGCACAAAAGTATGATTCGCGTGCAAAGTTAAGTAAAATTCTGCACATTCACAAAAACTTTGTGCAAGAAAAACATACTATTTGTACAAATAGAAAGAAGCCTCTACTTGCACAGATAATTACAAATTATGGATTAAGCAGATCTTATTTTATTTCCCTATCACACTTATCGTCTTATTAGAAAGACCTATTCAGAAATCCGAACATGCCTTATTTAAACTCATACGAATTACCGTAGAACAGCCAATATCAGGACTTTCTCACATCAAAGGGATTGCTATTAAAATCTCGAATAAGTCTTAAAACGAAAACTATCAAGCAACAATGAAGTTCGAAAACATAAAAGACCAATACAACCCAATCACTTACTATCCTTTCACATAATGGCGAATATGAAAGAAAACAGTAAAAGACAAAGAACAAAGAAGAGACTATATCAGAAATGTTAAGATACACGACCCGTATATCTGACAGCAGTAGTTAAAATGGAAGCATAAGTATTGCTTACCACACAAATGTGCTGACTCATTTCTGAGATAGTCTCTTTCTATTTTCTTAAAGCCACTTACACCTTATTATATATAGGTGCACATGGAAATGATATTATTCCTCAGCAGGCTTCATGTTAGTGTAGACATTCTGCACGTCGTCGAAATCCTCCAAACGCTCAACCATCTTATCAATAGTCTCACGCTCCTCATCAGTAACGTCCTTTAAGTCGTTAGGAATACGAGTGAACTCTGCAGAAGTGATTTCGAAACCATTGTCTTCCAAGTGCTTCTGAATCTCGCCGAAGCTTGTAGGCTCTCCGTAGATTGTGATTTCATTCTCTTCTTCATCCTCATCGTACTCATCGTCAACTCCATAGTCAATCAAATCAAGGATCAACTCCTCCATATCTACACCCTCTTTCTTCTTGAAGGTGAACACAGCCTTATGGTCGAAAAGGAAGCTAAGAGAGCCCTGTGTACCAAGATTACCATTGAACTTGTTGAAAATAGAACGAACATCACCAACCGTACGAGTAGTGTTGTCTGTCAATGTATCAACAAACACAGCAACTCCATGAGGACCATAACCCTCGTAAGTCACCTCCTTGTAGTCGCTGGTATCCTTACCCATCGCATTCTTAATAGCACGCTGGATATTGTCCTTCGGCATGTTCTCACGCTTACATGTAGCGATGATAGCACGAAGGCGTGGGTTATTCTCTGGTTCAGGACCGCCAGCTTTAACAGCGATAGCGATTTCTTTACCTAACTTAGTGAACGTACGGGCCATGTGACCCCATCTCTTGAGCTTAGTTGCTTTGCGATATTCAAATGCTCTACCCATTGGATTTGTTTGTTAACGGAGTTCTGCTCCGAGTTTATTTGTTAAATTCTTTATTAGTTTCTGCATGATGGCGTCTATCGCCTTGTCGTTGAGCGTCTTGGTCTCGTCCTGCAAAATGAAGTTTACTGCATAACTCTTCTTGCCCTCAGGGAGGTTTTTGCCCTGATAAACATCAAAGAGTTCGACGCGCTTCAAAAGTTTCTTATCTGCTTGACGAGCTATCTCTTCTATCTGTGCAAACTCTACATTATTGTCGACCAACAAGGCAAGGTCACGACTAACAGCAGGATATTTAGATATCTCTTGGAACTGAAGTTTATTCTTGCGGATAGCCTTCATCAGTCCTGCCCAGTCTAAATCTGCATAATAAACCTTCTGGTCAAGACCGAAACGCTTCAACAGTTTATGGCTGAGAATACCCATCTCAACGAGTACCTTACCAGCACGCGTCTTCAAAGCTATTGCCTTGTCAAACACGTTGTTATCCGACTTCTCACTAACAAGTAAGCCCTGTGCAACACCGATACGACGGAGGATATTCTCGACATGTGCCTTTAGCTCATAGAATGAACTTTCCTCGTCAGGATGTGCCCAAGAACCTTGTACACGCTTACCTGTCACCCACAAAGCCATGTGATAGTCCTGACTATAAGCCTTAACAGGATTTTCCTCTGTCCATCTCTCCTTATTGTATTTATAGACATTACCTACTTCAAAGAAACGGAGGTTCTGCGCCTTACGATTCACATTACGTACGATACTCTCCAAACCACCAAAGAGAAGGGTCTGACGCATCACACCTAAGTCTGCTGAAAGAGGATTCATCACCTTCACGGTCTCCTCCCAAGGATAAGCATTGAGACCTGCCTCCTCATAGTAAGAGCTCTTTGTGAGCGAGTTGTTCATAATCTCTGAGAAGCCAGCACCTACCAACTGTTCACCGATAATGTTCTCACGATGATAGTTCTTGTCAGCCTCCTCTGCGATTGTCAATGACGACTTCAACTCTGTAGGTATCTCTACATTATTATATCCGTAGATACGCAGGATGTCTTCTACTACATCACAAGGACGTTGTACATCGACACGATAAGGTGGAACCAGGAGGTTGAGGCCCTCTGCATCTTCATTTTCCACCTTCATCTCAAGGCTCTCTGCAATACGCTTAATCGTATCATGACCGAGCTTCTTACCAATAAGACGGTCGCAATACTCATAGTTCAAACGAACAGGGAAACCCTCCATCTTCGTTGGATACTCGTCACATATCTCCATGCTAACCTTTCCTCCAGCAAGTTCCTGACAAAGGATTGCGGCCTGCTTGAGTGCATAGACAATGCCATTAGGGTCTATACCACGCTCGAAACGGAAGCTGGCATCCGTAGAAAGACCATGACGACGAGCACTCTTACGAATCCATGTTGGATGGAAATAAGCACTCTCTAACACTACGTTCTTCGTTGTTTCGTATGTGCCACTACCCTTTCCACCGAACACACCGGCTATGCACATTGGATCCTCTTCATTGCAGATAGCGAGGTCGTGCTCGCCAAGGATGTGCTCTTCACCATCTAAGGTAACGAACTTCTTACCCTCATTCTTATCCTTAACGATGATGTGATGTCCCTTAACCATGTCTGCATCAAAGCAGTGCATAGGCTGACCGTAGGCCATCATGATATAGTTAGTAATATCCACGATATTGTTGATTGGGCGCAAACCGATAACATTCAGCTTGTCTTTCAACCACTGTGGACTTTCTTTTACTTCGCAATCAGTTAAACTCAAACAAGCATAACGGCGACAAGCATCCGTATTCTCAATTGTCACCTTGATAGGGAGATCATGGTTATCAACCTTGAAAGCATCACAAGAAGGGCGATGTAATGACGTCTTATAACCATTCTGTATCAACCAGGCATAGAGGTCGCGCGCCACTCCATAGTGACTCAATGCGTCCGCACGATTGGCAGTGATGTCTATATCTATCAGCCAGTCGCTGTCTAAGTGATAGTATTCTGATGCTGGCTGACCCACTGGTGCGTCCTCTGGTAACACGATAATACCATCGTGAGCAGTACCGACACCAATCTCGTCCTCGGCACATATCATACCAAGACTCTCTACACCACGCAGCTTACTCTTCTTAATAGTAAACTCATTGTCGCCATCATAGAGTACACAACCTAAGTCGGCAACGATTACCTTCTGGCCTGCTGCAACATTCGGTGCACCACAGACGATCTGCTGTGGTTCTCCCTTGCCAAGGTCAACAGTTGTTACGTGGAGATGATCTGAGTTCGGATGTGCCTCACAAGTCAGTACCTTACCGACATACAAGCCCTTTAATCCACCACGTATCGTCTCAACCTCGTCCAGTGACCCTACCTCCAAACCTATTGAAGTGAGCGCGACAGCAATCTCTTCTGGACTAAGATTGAAATCAACGTATTCCTTTAGCCATTTATATGAAATCTTCATTATGTTGTTATTTGTTTGTTCTGAAAATACATGCAAATTTACGAAAAAACTCAGATATAGCAAAGGGATAAAAGAAAAAAGCCGTTGTATGGGACGAAAGTAGCTGTTTATACTATCACTATAAAGAGATTGCAGCTCCGTACACCAGCATCGATAACTGGCTTTTCGTACTCTTTCTCACTACCTTTTGTTGGTGATAACGTAAAGTTTTTGACGTTAGCTCATAGCTCCATCATCACAGGAACGGAACCACAATACTTGCAGATATCAAGATAATGCCTTACCTTTGTCGACATAGAAATAACTGGAGAATAAAAACAAAACAAACAATATGAGACTTACAGGACGTAGAGAGAGTAATAATGTAGACGACCGTCGTGGCATGGGTATGGGTACTAAAGCGGGTATCGGTGGTATTGGCGGTATCATCCTCATTGCTCTTATTACCTTTTTGAGCGGTGGAGACATGGGTGATGTGGTAAATAATGTTTTACAACAAGAGCTGCAAGGGCCAACTGAAGTGCAGACTGGCGGACAACAACATCAGTTTTCTGCGGAGGAAGAGAAACTTGCGAACTTCTCTAAACAGATTCTTGCAGGTACGGAAGATGTGTGGACTGAACAGTTTCAGTTGCATGGCATGCGCTATCAATACCCTACCCTCGTCCTCTATACTGGTGCTGTACAAACTGCTTGTGGGGATGGCTCCGCTGCAATGGGACCTTTCTATTGTTCGGCCGACCAACGTCTTTATCTCGACTTGAGTTTCTTTAGTGGTATGCGCAAGGATTTAGGATTAAAAGCAAAAGGCGACCTTGACTTTGCCTACGCCTACGTGATTGCGCATGAGGTGGGTCACCACGTGGAGTATCTCCGTGGTATTCTTGGGAAATGTCATGCTAAGATGGCACGTGTAAATAAGGAAGAGGCTAACAAACTGAGTGTGAAATTAGAGCTCCTTGCCGATTACTATGCTGGCTGTTGGGCCCATTACGATAATGAAAAATATCAAAGTCTTACTGACGGGGATATCGAAGAGGCTATTGACTGTGCTGAGAAAATCGGAGATAACTATCTTCAGAAGAAAGCACGAGGCTATGCTATGCCTGAGACCTTCACCCACGGTACCTCTGAACAACGTATGTACTGGCTGAAGAAGGGTATCGACACAGGCGATTGGAACACAACTACCTTCTCACCAGGCGATTTAGACTAAAGCATTAACTATCTTCTTTACCGTTGAAAGGGCTCTTTTTACAGGTAGAATAGGCCTTAACAACACCCATGGGATACTCCTCGTAGGAATAAGAAGGCTGTGAAACTTTGAATTATTACCATGATAAAAAAGAATTATCATCATGATAAAAAATATTTCTTTTCATGAAGAAAAATATTTTTTATCGTGAAAATAATTCGATAAAGGGATTTTATAGCAGTCGAGAAGATTGTTATAACTCACCTAACACCTTCTCAATCACACGATTAACAGCGCTTTATTATCGTCCTACTATCAAGGCTCAAGGTCCTATCCTTTGCTTACCTTCGTATGAGAAAAGTAGGAGTTAAAGTTATAACTGTTGTAAATAGGCTGCGACCATCTCAGCGCATCGCTCTCCATCAATACCTGCGCTGACAATTCCACCAGCATAACCAGCACCCTCAGCACAAGGGAAAAGACCTTCGAGACGCACGTGCATGAGGCGTTCTCGGTCACGGAGAATACGGACAGGCGAACTGGTACGAGTCTCGGAGGCTATCATTACGGCTTCATTGGTAAGGAAACCATGCGCTTGACGACCAAAGGTTTTGAAGGCTTCTTGCAGTCGTTTTGTCACAAAAGACGGCATCCAAAAATGTAGTGGACTTGATATTAGTCCCGGCGCATAGCTCGACTTAGGAAGATCATACGACAGACGATTGTTTACAAAGTCGGCCATACGTTGTGCTGGAGCCGTCTGCTTGCGATTTCCCTGCTGCCATGTGTCACGCTCTAATTGCTCTTGATAATGCATGATGCGCAACACGTCCTCTCCTGCTACGTCCTCTGGGTTCAATTGAACAACCATACCAGCATTCGACCACTGCGTCCCTCGGTTGGCAGGACTCATCCCATTGGTGACTGTTTGTTCGGGTCCTGTGGCCGAAGGTATCACAAAGCCGCCCGGACACATGCAGAAGGAATAAACACCACGACCCTCTACTTGCGTCACAAAAGAGTATTCTGCTGTTGGGAGATACTTCCCCTTTCCATTCTTATTATGGTATTGTATCTGGTCAATCAGGTGGGAAGGGTGCTCTAATCGTACACCGACGGCAATCCCCTTTGCCTCCATCTCAATGCCAGCATCAGCAAGATAGCGATAGACATCACGTGCAGAATGGCCCGTGGCAAGAATTACCGGACCATGAAACTCACGTTTCACGCTGACCATCCCACCATTGTCAACGGCCTCAACACCGACGACTTTATCGCCATCAAGTATCAATGAGGTCATCTTAGTTTGGAAGTGAACCTCCCCTCCACAGTCGAGTATGGTGTTACGCATGTTCTCTATCACCCGTGGAAGCTTGTCTGTACCGATATGTGGGTGGGCATCAGCGAGGATAGCGGGGGATGCGCCATGCTGACAAAAGACGTTTAGAATCTTGTCGACAGGGCCACGCTTCTTACTTCTTGTATAGAGTTTTCCATCCGAATAGGCTCCTGCTCCACCTTCACCAAAGCAGTAATTCGACTCAGGGTCAACCTCTTGCGTCTTTGAAATCAGGGCCATATCTAACTTACGATCACGTACATTCTTTCCTCGTTCGAGGACGATTGGGCGCAAGCCTAATTCTATCAGTTTCAGAGAAGAGAACAGACCAGCTGGGCCTGCACCTACCACAATGACCGAAGGACGGCTACTTACGTCTTGATATTCAGTCTTTATATATGGGTCGTCTTGCGGAAACTCGTTGATATATACACGCACTTTCAGATTTACATAGATGTCACGATGACGCGCATCAATAGAACGCTTCAACACCCGAACACGATAAATGGTACGCTCGTCCAGTCCCTTCTCCTTGGCAAGATAGCCTTTCAAATTGTTTTCACTATAGGCAATCTGGGGCAGAACACGTAGCTGATATTCCTCTGTCATATATAGTAATACTTCTTCTTTTTGACGCAAATTTAATCAAATATATCGAGATATTCGTTGGCTATTGCAATATTTCTTATTATTTTTGTGGCTAAGTTTCGCACCTCCCCCATTGTTAAGGGGATGCTAAATAATAACAAATAGAATATCAGAAATGAAAGTATTAAAGTTTGGTGGAACGTCCGTAGGTTCTGTTGCGAGTATTCTAAGCCTGCAAAAGATTGTCGAAAAAGAGGCTAAACATCAACCTATTATTGTGGTTGTAAGTGCCTTAGGGGGTATAACAGATCAGCTCATTACTACCTCTCAGCTTGCCTTGAAGGGGGATGAAAGCTGGAGAAATGAGTTCGATTCAATTGTTGCACGACATCACAAGATGATTGATGCGATTATTACCGACCCTCATGACCGTGAGAGTCTATTCAACAACGTGGATAGTCTCTTTGAACAACTACAGTCTATCTATTATGGTGTTTTCTTAATCCACGACCTTAGTCATAAGACTGAGGATACTATTGTTAGCTATGGCGAACGCCTTAGTTCGAGAATAGTAGCTACGCTCATCCGTGGAGCGAAGTGGTTTGATTCACGTAAGTTCATAAAGACTGAAGAGAAGCAGGGCAAGAGAAGTCTCGATTCAGAGCTAACCAACAAACTTGTTTTAGATACTTTCTCTGACCTTCCTCGTATCTCTCTTGTACCTGGTTTCATAGCACAAGACCGCGACTCTGGCGATATCACCAATCTTGGACGTGGTGGAAGTGACTATACAGCGTCTATCCTCGCTGCCTCTCTCAATGCTGAGGTGTTGGAGATATGGACGGATGTTGACGGCTTTATGACGGCCGACCCACGTGTTATCAAGAGTGCTTATACCATCAATGAACTGTCATACGCAGAGGCAATGGAGCTTTGTAACTTTGGTGCAAAGGTCGTCTATCCTCCAACGATCTACCCTGTCTGCGTGAAGAACATACCGATTAAGGTGAAAAACACCTTTAATCCTGACGGGAAAGGGACGATTATTAAATCACACGTTGAGAACAATCAAAAGCCTATCAAGGGTTTATCATCTATAAAAGGTACGACGGTCATCACCGTGACAGGCCTTTCTATGGTGGGTGTCGTTGGTGTCAACCGACGTATCTTTAGTTCTCTTGCCAACAATGGTATCAGTGTCTTCCTTGTGTCACAGGCTGCTTCAGAGAACAACACCTCTATCGGTGTGAAAGATGAAGATGCTGACAATGCTGTGAGAGTACTCAATGATGAATTCCGACTTGAGATAGAAGATGGTCGAATGTTCCCTATGCACGCTGAGAGTGGACTTGCCACTGTGGCCATCGTAGGCGAGAACATGCGGCGAACACCAGGCATCAGTGGTAAGCTATTTGAGGTTCTTGGACGTTCAGGTATCAGTATTATCGCTATTGCACAAGGTGCGTCAGAGATGAACATTTCCTTCGTTGTGAAGGGAACTGACCTAAGGAAAGCACTGAATGTACTTCATGATTCACTCTTCTTGTCGGAGTATAAGGTGCTTAACCTCTTTATATGCGGTGTCGGAACAGTAGGTGGTATGCTCATCGAACAGATTAAGAGCCAGTATGAAGAGTTAAAACAAAACTCTAACCTGAAGCTAAAGGTAGTGGGTATCGCCTCCTCTAAGAATGCTATCTTCAATCGTGACGGATTAAACTTAGACAACTATCGAGAGGAACTCAAGTCGAGTGAGCCGTCAAACCCAGAACATTTGCGTGACGTAATACTACAGATGAATATCTTCAACTCGGTATTTGTGGATTGTACTGCCTCCCAAGACGTGGCTGCACTCTACCAGTCTTTATTGGAGAATAATATCTCTGTCATAGCAGCCAATAAGATTGCAGCATCTGGAAAGTATGAGGATTACTATCACTTAAAGCAGACTGCCATACAACGTGGCGTCAAGTTCCGCTTTGAAACGAACGTAGGTGCAGGACTGCCTATCATTGGTACGATCAATGACCTACGTAATTCGGGGGATAAGATACTGAAGATTGAGGCCGTACTGTCTGGTACGCTTAACTTTATCTTCAATGAGATTGGAGCCGAGACTCCCTTCTCTGAGACCGTTAAACGAGCCAAAGAGCAGGGCTATAGTGAGCCTGACCCACGTATTGACCTTAGTGGAAAGGATGTCGTTCGCAAGTTAGTTATCCTTACACGTGAGGCTGGCTACAAGGTAGAACAAGAGGATGTTGAGAAGCACCTCTTCGTTCCTAATGATTATTTCCAAGGTTCTGTAGAAGACTTTTGGAAGCGTCTTCCTGAGCTTGATGCCAACTTCGAGCAGCGTCGAGAGAAACTTGCTGAGGAAGGTAAACGCTGGCGTTTCGTCGCAACGATGGACCATGGCAAGACTAATGTTGCTCTGAAAGAGGTCGATTCAAGCCATCCTTTCTATAACCTTGAGGGTTCTAACAACATTGTTCTACTAACAACCGACCGATACAAGGAGTATCCTATGCAGATTCAGGGCTATGGTGCTGGTGCGTCAGTGACTGCTGCTGGTGTGTTCGCCAATATCATGAGCATTGCTAACATATAATATTAGATTGTTTATATACCAACAAGAAGAGGGGCATACGGCGTTGTATGTCCCTTTCTCAGTATTCAATAGCCAGCCTTATAACACCAGTTTCCAAACCGTATTTTCGGTCTCCATGTCGCCAGACTCCTCATGGAACGTGAAGCCTTGGGGCTTCTTTCCTTCCACACTTATATCTATTACCGACATAACATTACGTTTGATAGTGAGCTGCTTCTGCTCTTTCTCTACCGTCCCATCGTCCTTTGTCCATGAAACACGAAGGTCTATTGTCGTTTGATAACCGTCTTTAGTCCCATTCACCACGTCATAGAAGGAATAAACAGCCCTATTGTCATACATCGGACTGTCCTTTGTCAGAGGAATACCCCAGCCTACATAGTTGACTACAAGTTTTCCTTCATCGGGCGGTGTCACCTTAAAATGCAAACCAAACACCGACCGTTTCATATCGAGTGTCAGGTCTTTTGTTGCCTTAGGACTAAAGGAGTCGATTGTAGCATACAGCTTCGTAATACGTGGATAATGTATCGTTCGACCGTCGGCAATAGTTGTTTCACCTTTTGTCAGACCATTAAGATTCTCCTCTTTAGATAACACAAAGCTATTTGTTAACCGTGTTCCCTTATCCGTTCCATGCAAGAAAGGAGCAAGATACTCGCCATCCTTCAAGAATATTCTATCATCTCCTTCCTCTACAATCAGGCACTCTACCTTGTAAAGGTTCTCTACATTCATCTTCAAAGCAATCTTTGAAGCATTGGTAAACAGTCCGTAGGCATACATAGAATACGCCTCTTCATTGGGCTTCTTCTCGTACACATTGACAGCATAAAACTTCTTCTTCGTTTCACCAGTGACACCTCTACTAAACGGTTGAGGCTTTGCACCCATCGCATCCTCAAATGTTTCGATATGCAACTCCTTAGGATGAATACGCACAACTCTGGTTAGCTTGTTCTTTGAATTACGAGACTTTGTCCCCTCATCGACATTGTCTAACACTGGTTTCTCACATGCGGCTAATGCTAATATACATACTAAAAGCCAAATCCATGCTACTTGTTTTTTCATATTAGTTATTTTTTAAGTTAAGTTATGGTCGTTCTGTATTAATCATCCCACGCTGGGAAGGAATCATCTAATCCTAAGTCTGGGAAGGAAAAGCCCTTTGCCAATTGGTTCTGCTCTCCTTCATATTGATTATGCACTTCACCTTGTTCACCTCTCAATGTGGTACTCCCCGCTCTTGTTTGCGAGCTTCTTAACAAGAAAGAACGTGAGGATACATAATAAACTGTTATTAAGGGCTTAATATATGTTTTCATATTCAATTGCTTTAAGTTGTCAAAAGGAGTATATAACAAAGTCGTTTATCGATTTAAGTATTTCTTTCCACCAACGATTATAATACCTTTATAGTCCTTACTAACCTGTTGCCCTGCAATATTATAGATTGGACAGCACTGGTGAACATCATCATTTACCGTGGTGGAATTGATTCCTAAAGGTATATCAAAGGTGAAATTAGACTTTGCTTGTGTAGCTACTGTTGGCGTGTAGACGAGGTAAGCTTTATGAGCCTTCGTCTGGAAAGCCTTGCCATCAGGCTTATTCCAATAAAAGCCTACGCCATTACTGCCCTTAGCAAAGACATAATACAATGTGCCTCCATCCGTTTCTCTATCCACATCAGAGCCTCGTAAAGCATTTAAAGCATCTCCTTCGCCTTCTTTAGTCGTCTCACTAAAAAGGTAATTACCCTCCTCTGCTTCTAAAACGACAGCCGTACCACTCGGAAGGACATCATTCTCTTGATACGTCTTACTCACTGAAAGAACGTTATCAACAATCTTATACGTTCGTGCTATGACTCCTTTAGGAATAACAAACGACTTCTTACCATAATAAAAAGTAGCTCGCTTGGCTGCAGAAACGTAGATAGAGACCGTGTTCTCAGTAGGTTCTATAGGTTTGACTGGCTCATAAGTGACTTTTATAGACGTAATGCAACTACCTTTACTGGTCGTAGGAGTAAAGGAAATACTTTGTTTATTACCTTTCCATTCCTGTCGATAAAATTCCTTTCGACCCTTTTTTTCCTTAGAAATAGGCATTTTATTATCATCATCATAGACACTAAGTCGCATTTTATCACCTACAATAGAAAAAATAACTGACGTAATCTCACAACTAACTCCTTTTATTGTTAATAGACTATCACTAACAAGTCTTACACAAGGACAGCCATTTATAACAGAACACTTTGGTGAGTATAATTTCTTTGAACGTGTACTAAACTCCAACACAATCCCTTCCTTCTCGATTCTACTGGGGACCTTTTCACTTCCAGAGTACTTTGAGAAATCAAAGAGAACGGACTTCTGTGCCAGAATGGATATTGGGAACAGTAGCATTAGACATGAAAAAATGAGTTTCTTGGGCATAGTTGGTAAAGATTTGTATTATATTTTTTAAGGTTAAAGTTGGTTCTTTCCTTCTCTATTACAAGAGGACAGCAGCCAAAAACGACCTTGTTTTCAACATGGTAAATAGTATTTATCGATGCAAAGATATATAAAAAATAAATAAAAGGAAAGTAAAATAAAAGAAAAAAAGGCGACTTAATAAATCTATAAAAGCCTCTATTCCTCCATTAATAGACATATATACACGTTCAGTATAGCATAAAGTACATTTAGTCAATAAACTTTTAAAGTAGAATATATGCATAAAATTAGTCACAGAGAGCAGAGATTTACGCAAAAAAACTACTTAATATTTATATTCATCCGTCTTTTTGAGCGATATGTCGAGCATTCCTTATTGTCTTAACGTCAATTACAAATCTCTATTACAGGGTTATCTTTATGCTTACCCTCTACCCCATTCGTACCAAGAGAAGGCCGTGTCCACCACACTTTGAGTTCTACCTACATGTAAAAACCTCCGTTACTCTGTGAGAAAGAATATGCCCCTCTATCTCTATCAGCATATTCTATAGAAACACCTCAGCTATCAATCCACTCTTAGAGGAAATCAACAAGAATACGAAAAATCATTACATCGCAACGAGTTAAACAACCTCAACACAGGAGTATAACGTTTCTTAAAAGCAAGTTTATAACTTTCAAAAAATCAATAGGTTACATACAGCATCAAAGAAGACACCTTTCTTGCTTCAAGAAGGGCGTCTTCAACACCCAAGAAGGGCATCTTCTTGAACGTTGAAGGGCCTCTTCTTAACCCATGAAGAGCATGTACTATCTTCAAGAGGGGCGAAAATAATTGACAAAGGGATGAGGAGTTAAGGAGTGAAGGGGGAGTGAAAGGAGTTAAGACATCAGCACCGATACCACGAAAGAAAACGAGGTATCAACTCTTATTAAAGCTGCAAAAGAAAGCTACTTGGCATAATAGTAACTTGCATAACTTCCTTTCTTATAAGGCGGAACAAGTCTTAGTCCTTGCTTCTTGAGCAGCAGTATTTTCATAGCCTCCTTATAATAACGAGGACGAAGACTGTCGGCTGGGTAATACTCCGGTAGGTAGCGGGCAAATTCAGATAGGTTACGATCCAACAAGAAGCCTGTCAACTGATAGTTAGCAGAGTTACGGGTCACCTTGTAAAGGACGCTATCTGGCTGCAACCACGAATGAACCTTCCCTGGACGTAAAGTGCGTGCACCACCCTCAAGAGGATAATAGAAGAGACTATCGGCCAGCTGTCCTCTTCGTGCAACAGCATAGACAGTTAGCATGGAAGTGACCGAGTCGGTATGAGGCATGGTACGTACAACATTTAAAGCACCTGCATAATCTCGCTTATCTATCAAGGCCTCCACCTTAGCCCGCAGATGAAAATACCTATCATTATTGCTAAGAAGTCCTGTAAACAAGAAGTAGAAAAGGAATAGAAGAAGGCTAATCCATATCATCTCTGAGAAGGGTCCGAAGCTACGCTGTTCTGGTTCGTAAGGTTCAAAACGCTTTACAGAAATCAAAACAAAGACATAAACGATAATCAATAACGGTGTTGCCCACAGCCAGTTACCAAATGTAACACCATCAACCGTAGGACGTAAGTCGGAGATAATCGTTAGTATAAGAAAAGATGGAAAGTAAGTCAAGGCGAAGCCACGCTTGCCTAACTTAGCCAAAGAGCTAACTCCTACCTGAAGAAGCTTCAACGTAGCTGTTATCAGCACTGCTCCTAACAATGGATTATAGAAGGTCTGTCTCCCAGAAGCCAAATGTTGTACTACTGTCATCACGTCTGCTTGATAGAAGAACAGGAAGCAGAAGGTGAATGAACAAAATAGTATCGTGCAGATAGCACGCATAAACTTACTCTCCATCATGCGCAATTTACTTCTTTCTCAACACCACAGCGCTGCGTGCTGGTATGTAGAGTTTAAGCCAACCTTTGTGATCTTTCTCATAAAGAGGGTCGGCATTCGTGAAATGCTCAACTGTATCATCAGCAAAACCATTGCCACCATACTCCTTGGCATCGGTGTTTAAGACCACATTATAAGCCCCCTCAGGTACCAAGAAACCATAATCATAGAAGGAACGAGTAGGAGAGAAATTGAAGACAAAGATTAGCTCGCCTCTACTAAAGGCTAAGATCTGGTCGCCATCATCGTGCCATATCTCTTGAACTGGCGTCTCGTTGAATTTCTTCTCGCTCTTCACCACCTCTAACATCCTCTGATCGAAATCGCCAAGGAAGTGATAACACAGCTCTTTATTGTCTACTAAGTTCCATTGTCGGCGTGCATACTTATAGCTCCATCCGTTTCCTTCACGTGGGAAGTCTATCCACTCTGGATGTCCAAACTCATTTCCCATAAAGTTCAGATAGCCACCATTGATCGCAGCTAACGTCGCAAGGCGTATCATCTTATGCAATGCTATACCACGATGAACCATCTCTGTCTCGTCTCCCTTACGGAAATGCCAATACATATCAGCGTCTACCAAACGGAAGATGATAGTCTTATCGCCTACTAAGGCTTGGTCGTGTGACTCGCAATAAGAGATAGTCTTTTCATCAGAACGACGATTTTTTATCTCCCAGAAGATAGAAGATGGCTTCCAAGACTCGTCAGGCAACTCCTTAATAGTCTTTATCCAATAGTCTGGAATGTTCATGGCCATACGATAGTCAAAGCCATATCCGCCATCTTTGAACTTAGCGGCAAGACCCGGCATACCAGATACCTCCTCCGCTATAGTTACTGCATTCTTATTAACTTCATGGATAAGACAGTTGGCTAAGGTCAGATAACAAATAGCATTATCATCCTGATGACCATTAAAGTAGTCGGCATAGTTACAGAAAGCCTCACCTAAGCCATGACTATAATAAAGCATTGATGTGACACCATCAAAGCGGAAACCATCAAAGTGATATTCCTCCAACCAATACTTGCAGTTAGACAAAAGGAAGTGTAGAACCTCGTCTTTACCATAGTCAAAGCATAGGGAGTCCCATGCTGGATGCTCATGACGTTCACCTGGATAGAAGTATTGATTAGGGTCACCGGCTAAGTTACCTAATCCTTCCACCTCGTTCTTAACGGCATGAGAGTGTACGATGTCCATGATAACAGCAACCCCATTCTTATGAGCCTCATCGATAAGTGCCTTCAAGTCCTCGGGAGTTCCGAAGCGTGAACTGGCTGCAAAGAAAGAGCTAACATGGTAACCAAAGCTGCCATAGTAGGGATGCTCCTGTATTGCCATAATCTGAATAGCATTGTAACCATCCTTAATAATACGTGGCAACACCTTCTCACGAAACTCATTATAGGTCCCTACCTTCTCTTCATCCTGTGCCATTCCGATGTGGCACTCATAGATCAAGAGCGGAGAAGTCTGTGGTTTGAAAGTCTTCTTCTTCCAAACAAATGGCTTCTTAGGCGCCCATACCTGTGCAGAGAAGATTTTCGTCGCATCGTCTTGAACAACTCGTTGTGCCCAAGCAGGGATACGCTCGCCCTCACCTCCTTGCCAATGAACTCGCATCTTATAGTACTGACCGTGTTGTAAGGCGTTTTCAGGGAGTATAAGTTCCCAGTTTCCTGTTCCTTCCAATCGTTGACACTGGTAGGCCTCTTGCTCCTTCCAATCATTAAAATCGCCAATGAGGAAGATTTCGGTCGCATTTGGCGCCCATTCACGGAACACCCAACCATCCTTTGTACGGTGTAGTCCGTAATAATTGTAGCCATTTGCGAATTCAGAAAGTGACAGCTTACCATCCTGTGTGAGCTGATTCATTTTCCAAAGGGCATGTTCGTGGCGTCCACGGATAGCATCCTCGTATGGAGCCAGATAAGAATCGTTCTTCACAAGTCCGATATGTGCTGGTTCCTTCGCCTTTGTTATTCTGGCAGAAGTCTTCTTCTCTGAAGCCTTCTTAGTGCTGGTTTTCTTTGTTACCATGGTAGAATAATCTTTATGTTGTTGTTATATTATGTAAAGACTAATTAGTATATCGCTTTCCATTCTCGTAATAACCGCTTGCTGTAACATTCCCGTTTTTATCACGTTCAATGAACTTTCCATCACGACAGTCATCTCGATAGTTACCTTCAAAGCGCACGCCTGAGGCAGACTCCTCAACCGCTGTGCCATTACGCTTACCATTATGGTAGCTTCCACGGAACTTACTTCCATCAGCATAGTGGATGATGATAAGTCCTTCTAACAGTCCGTTGCGAAACTGTCCTTCATAGACATCCTTATTCTTCTTGGTCAGTTTGCCTTGTCCGTTCTGCATATCTCTCTCCCAGTAGCCAGTGTAGATGTCACCATTTCGCCATGACATCGTACCATAACCCGACTTCTGTCCTTTTAAGAAATGGCCTGAATACTGGTCACCATTCTTATATCGAAAGATTCCTTGACCAGTCCGCTCGCCATCTAAATACTCTCCATCGTAGCTCTCACCATCCTTGAATTTATAGATGCCTTTACCATTCTGCAAGTCATTCTTCCAATCACCGTTATATTCATCACCATCGGCATAGATGTAAAGTCCTTTCCCCTCCTTGAGATTATTCACCCAGTTACCAGTAAAGGAAGAGTGGTCAGGCCATCTGAAACTGCCGTATCCGTTCTTCATATCGTCTTTCCAAGTCCCTTCATAGTAGGCTCCATTCGCAAAGATGTACTTTCCTTGCCCGCTACGCTTATCATGTTCCCAGTTGCCAACATACTTGTCACCATTGTAGTAATACATTGTGCCCTGTCCTTGCTGATAGTCTTTATACCACAGACCATCGTAACGATTGCCGTTAGCAAAGTAGTAAACGCCCTGTCCATGCTGTTGGTCTTGGAACCACTGACCCTTATATTTCTCTCCATCAGCGAAGGTATAGGTCCCTTCTCCATGTCGCATGCCTTTCATATACTCTCCTTCATAGACATCACCTTTCTTGTATGTGGTCTTACCTTTACCATTTGGCTTTCCACGAAACATCTGTCCATGATACTGTCCGCCGTCCTTTGTCGTACACGAACCAGTCTCTATATCCTGAGCATAGAGGCAAGTAGATATGAATAGAAATAATATGACGATATAATTATGTCTCACGTTGTGCGATTTTAGATTGTTATAATTCAAATAACCTATATGCAAAGATACCGATTTCAAGTGAAAACAACAAATTTATGAAGCTTTTTTAATGTTCTTCTGAAAGATGAATTAAGATGCTTCGCAAAATGAGTAGTGAAGGAGAACATACCTTATCGTCTTTCTAACGCTCGTCCTCTGTTTTTGATGACAAACCTACCCCCTATCCTTTCCCCGAATAACAAGGGATTTGAACGCCGAGATAGTCCATACGAAAATGGTTACTTATCCCTCTTCGACTTACAAGATAGGAACACACAAAACTGTCTGCTGCTTTATTTACAATCTATCTTCATGACATTTGCTCAATTTGTAGTTCTATCTGTTTTGAACTTTTTAATCGTTATATCCGTGCACATGAATATGCGTGGAAGACGTAGTTTTGTATCATCTAAGCAGTTTACATCGTTGTGAAATATCATGACAAAACACAAAGAATAGCTTGTCTGTAAAATAGATGTATGTGCGTAATCATTAAGCTCGTAATATTCAATAAATCAGAAAGTTATAGGCTATGTAGAAGAAGAGGCCTTTCTTGGCCTAAGAAGGGCGTCTTCAACATGCAAGAAGGGCATGTTCTTGGAAGTAGAAGAGCGTCTTCTTGATGCTTGAAGGGCAAGTCTTAGAATCGAGACACTTGAAAACAATTTACAATAATATCTTTGCGCCTAACTTTGCTAAGCTATTATTCCTCCTTTCTTCAAATTCTCTCTCACTATGATGGTACTCAGGGAAAGATAAGACAACAGCCTGCATTCATTGTGCGAACGATAGAATCGTCGTTCTATCAGCCCATAATCATGGCTCATCCACCTTGACAACTGGTATAACTATTCTTAGCTATAACATTCAACTTTCTTTCGTTGTTGCTTCTTGAGTTTTTCATGCTATTTGATAGTCTCTACACACGCTGTTTCTGTATGTCGATAAGAAAGCATAAATACCGAAAAATAAAGTTGCTGTCATTACTGTCATGCAAAGTAACAAGCTAACTCTTTAGTTTACAGTAGAGTTACATGAAATGTTAAAAATGACAGCAAAAGAAAATAAAACTATTTTCGTATAAATAGCAAGAGTTTGACTTTCATTAGAAGCCATTTCTGTTCTAATATTTGAAAGTATCTTCCTCAAGGTAAAAGGAGTTGATTATAGATCTCAAAACAGGGCGAATTGGACTATAAGACATCATAAACAAAATAACAAGCGTATGTAGAGAAATGTTATACATATATATGATAAGCAAAGAAAATACTTGTCATTATTGCAAACTCCCCTACTCTCTTCGGTCTACCACAGTACTATCGCCCCCCAAAGAAATAATTATCAGTATTGTCATAGATTGCATATTTCGTAACATACGAATGTATATATAGAACTAAAGGGCACAGCATTAATTTGCTGTGCCCTTTAGCATCCACCTTTCAGTGGAATGTTTGAGCTTGATTTTTGGTTCGCGCCTCACGGCGTTCACCAATCATCTCGCATCATAATTATCCTTTAATCAATCTTTATTATTACCTTTAACTAAACCTATTTAGTTGAAACCTGAACAATCTCCTTTGTTCTACCTTAAATAATAACTAAAAACCTAAATCTATTACTACTAACCTAAACAATCTATTATTTGTCTTTTGACGATGCAAAGGTACGACTGTTTGCGTACACAACAAAACTTTTTTAGGTTTTTATTCATCGCCTTCTGCGTTTTTTGATATATATCAAGATTAAAACATAAAACTGTGTCCTGTGAATAAAGAAAATGTAAGTTGATCGATTGTCGACGATAAAGGCAACGCTATAGACACTTACAATAGCATATAGACGAGCATAAAAAATGTTGGAACACACGCTCAGTGTATTCCAACATCTATAATATATCCTTTAAAGAAAGGGTTATGTCCTACCTTACACCTTATTATATAAGGTACTGACTTGAGATACTCTCATTGTTCAACACACGCTGAATTGTCTCAGCAAACATGTCGGCTACAGAGATCTGCTTAACCTTTGAGCAACGAGCAGTGTATGGGATAGAATCTGTAAAGACCATCTCCTCCAAAGAAGAAGCCTCTACACGCTCAGTAGCAGGACCACTCATCACACAGTGAGAAGCAATAGCACGAACACTCTTTGCACCAGCCTCCTTCATAACATCAGCTGCCTTAGTAATCGTACCGGCCGTATCAACCATGTCATCAACAATGATTACATTCTTGTCTTTCACATCACCAATAATCTGAATTGTGTCTACGACATTAGCACGTGCACGTGTCTTATTACAGAGAACGAGCGGACAACCAAGATACTTAGCGTATGTGTTAGCACGCTTTGAGCCACCTACGTCAGGACTTGCGATAACAAGATCCTTCAAGTGAAGGCCCTGAACATAAGGAAGCAGCACACCACTGGCATAGAGATGGTCGACAGGAACATTGAAGAAACCCTGAATCTGATCTGCATGTAAGTCCATTGTAATCAGACGATCGATACCAGCAACACTCAATAAGTCTGCTACTAACTTTGCACCAATACTGACACGTGGCTTGTCCTTACGGTCCTGACGTGCCCAACCAAAGTAAGGCATGACAGCGATGATATGACGAGCAGAAGCACGCTTTGCCGCATCTATCATCAAAAGAAGCTCCATGAGGTTGTCGGAGTTAGGGAAAGTACTTTGCACAAGGAAGACATCCTTACCGCGAATACTCTGCTCGTAGGAAACGACAAATTCCCCGTCAGAGAAACGGGTCATCACCAAGTTGCCAAGCGGACAGCCAAGGCTGGCGCAGATCTTCTCAGCAAGGTATCTCGTCTTTGTACCTGAGAATACCAAAAAAGAGTTATTTTCACTCATTTCTTTTAGTTGTTTATATTGATAACGTAGAAATCTCTTATAAGTCTTGTAACCACTAACAGAGGGCACGTAGTTTACGGAAATAATCTATGATGGGCTTGAAGTCCTGTTCATTATGGATACAGATCTTGTCCCAAAGGTCGTTCCTTATCACCACACCACCAAAGTCAAGCTCACGTAAAATGGGTAGATCATCTATCGTCACACCTCCCATTGCATAGACACGTCGCCCCAATAGGCCCTGTCTATATGCCTCGTCTAACTCAAGGTCGGAAAGAACATGCTCGTCATGTGACGACTGCTCACGAGGTTGATGGATGTTCTTCAGAAAGACGTAGTCAGACTGCTTTGTTATAGCCTTCAGTTGCATCACGTCATCACAAGTCCTACTTAAAGTGCCGCGATACCCCCGTGGCACAGCTACAGATGAGTCATCAAGATGGATACCACCTAAAGAAAACTCATTCTTCATGTCAAAATGCTGGTGAACTGTGACTTTTCTATGATATTCAGAAGGCAAAAGAGAAAGAAGACGTTCCCAATAAAGTGGGGAATTATCTGCCTTCGAGATATGAAGACTATCAAGTCCTTCCTCGAAAAGCAAACTTATAATCTTATCTTCTTCCACAAAGAACGTGGACTTAGTCATGATGACCAGTTTCATGCTTTTACTCTGTTTTGTATTGCAAAGGTAGAGATTATTTCCCATAACTGCAAATTTTTCCTTATATTTGCAGCATGAAAATAAATCCATTAACATACGCTGAACTCTCCCGCCCGATGTATGTGCTGGAGGAGGCAAGACTTAGAAAGAACTTAGAAACAATCGCTCACGTGGCTAAAGAGGCTGATGTTGAGATTATTCTTGCTTTTAAGGCATACGCACTATGGCGTACGTTCCCTATCTTTCGTGAGTATATCAAGGCCACAACGGCCTCTTCTCTCTTTGAAGCTCGATTAGGTTTTGAAGAGTTTGGAGCACCTACACATACCTTCTCTCCGGGCTATACCGACTATGAAATTGACGATATCGCTCGTTGTTCATCGCATCTTGTCTTCAACTCAATCACTCAATACGAGCGTTATCACGTTCGTGCGAAGATGGTAAACAGTAAACTAAGTTTTGGTTTACGTGTTAATCCAGAATACTCTGAGGTTGAGACGTTGATTTATAACCCTTGTGCACCGGGTACTCGGTTTGGTATATCATCCGACAAACTCCCGGAAACACTCCCAGAGGACGTAGATGGGCTCCATGTTCACTGTCATTGTGAGAGTGGTAGCGATGTCTTCGAGCGTACATTGGCTCATATCGAGGAGAAATTCGCCAACTGGTTCCCACAAATTAAGTGGATTAACTTTGGTGGTGGACACCTTATGACTCGCAAAGACTATGATGTCAAACTACTAATACATCTTCTGAAAGGCTTTAGAAAACGATACCCATGGATTAAAGTCATCCTCGAGCCTGGTAGTGCCTTTGCTTGGCAGACTGGTCCACTGGTTACACAAGTAGTCGATATAGTTGAAGATAACAATATCAAAACCGCTATCCTTAACGTTAGCTTCTCTTGCCACATGCCCGATTGTCTTGAGATGCCATACCACCCAGCCGTCCGCAATGCTACACTTGCTGACGAGGATGGCACAGCAAAGGGTGAAACAACCTACCGACTGGGAGCTAACAGCTGTCTAAGTGGTGACTGGATGGGATCGTGGACCTTTGACCATGCACTGCAAGTGGGCGAGAACATCATCTTTGAAGATATGCTTCACTATACAACAGTCAAGACAACGATGTTTAATGGTATTAGTCATCCTGCCATTGCTTTACTCCATACAGACAACGAACTGGAGGTTCTGCGCGATTATACTTACGAAGATTACCGTGACAGAATGGACTAATGGCACGCTTTTTGCCTTATATACAATAAAGTTATAAGACATTATTTAGGAGGATATATTATGGCATTTATAGATTATTATAAGATACTTGGCGTTGATCGAAACATCCCACAAAAGGATGTTCGAGCAGCATATAGAAAGAGAGCGAAACAGTTTCATCCAGACTTACACCCTAATGACCCTAAGGCTAAGGCTAAATTTCAGGCTTTGAGTGAGGCTTTTGAGGTCATTGGCGACCCTGAGAAGCGAGCGAAGTATGACAAGTATGGCGAACAATGGCGTAATGCTGAAGCCTACGAGAACGCTGGTGGATTCGGTGGTGCTCAAGGTTCACAAGGTGGAGGAAACCCATTTGGTGGATTCGATTTCAGTAGCTTTGGAAATGGAGGTGGTGGCTTTAGTAGCTTCTTCCAAGACCTCTTCGGAGGCGGAGGACGCCGTCGCTCATCAGGTTTCAACACTGGTAGAGCACAAAGCCAACGTCCTACAGGACAAATGGAGGCTACTGTTGGTATCGACCTTTACACCGCTTTATTGGGTGGTGAGGTTATCATCCAATTGTCAGGAGGACAGAAACTGAAACTGAAGGTAAAGCCTCTTACACAAGGCGGGACCAAGGTGCGTCTGCGCGGCAAGGGTTACGACCGTGGCGATGGCACCTTCGGCGACCTTATCATCACCTACAATGTGAAACTTCCAGACCATCTGACAGACCGTCAGAAAGAACTGATTGAACAGATGAGACGTGAAGGATAAAGGTTGAAGAAAAACATTACAATAAGGGATTTCTATGTTGATAGGGGTCCCTTTTATTGTTTATCAACATCTCTTTCATCGTTCAATAACTTCCCTTTCATTGTTTAATGACATCTCTTTCATCGTATTGTGGGTTATCTTTCATCGTTTTGTGGGATCCAATTAGACGCTTAGTAAGGTAGTGTACTTGGCTGTTAAGCTTCTAAATCTGCCCGAATTGAAGGACAGAGAACTCTCATCTTCGAATTATTTTCATGAACAGAAATATTTATCTTCACGACAAGAAATATTTATTTTCATGAAGAAAAATAATTTCTTTCACGAACTTATAAATCATTATCGTAGCTTGTCAATGTGATTATTAACCAACCAAACTGTTTGAATCATTGGTTTTCACCACCATTGAAAAGGGAAAATTAGAACGCTTAACCTCCTTTGTTCAAATATTTTTTAGTAACTTTGCCTACCGAATCATTCGAGAACTGAATTCGAATATACCAATAAATAAATAACTAAAAACAACATGAGTATTAAAAGAACATTAGCTGCAGCATTCATTCTTGGCAGCTTACTCTTACCCTCAACGGTATCGGCTCAATTCAATTGGCCATACAAAGTCATCAATGGAAAAGCTGTAACAGAAGTACCAGAACGGCCTGCAGGACAGGAGAGTGCGCTCAACTTGGCTACACCTAAGATAAAGGTTGTACGCGTAGCATTCGTAGGTTTAGGAATGCGTGGGCACGACGCTGTAGAACGTTGGACTCATATTCCGGGCATACAAGTAATGGCGTTATGCGACTACGAGCGTGACAGAGCAGAAAGATGTCAGGAGTATCTACGCAAAGCAAGCATGCCAGCTGCCGACATCTATTCTGGTGAGGATGGATATAAGGCCTTGTGTAAGCGCAAGGACATCGACCTTGTATATATTGCACCAGACTGGAAACACCATTTCCTCGTAGCCAAAGAGGCTATGAATAACGGTAAACATGTTGCCGTAGAAGTGCCAGCAGCAATGAATCTCCACGAGATTTGGGAGCTTATTAACCTATCAGAGAAGAAGCGTCTACACTGTATGATGCTTGAGAACTGCTGTTATGATTTCTTCGAATTGAACTCATTAAACATGGCACAGAAGAATGTCTTTGGTGAAGTTCTTTATGTTCAAGGTGCTTATCGCCATGAGTTATCCAAGTTCTGGGATGCTTATTGGAAGAAAGATGCACAAGACAAACTTGGCTGGCGACTTGATTATAATCAGAAGTTCCGTGGTGACATCTATGCTACTCACGGCTTAGGCCCTATTGCTCAGGTGTTGAATATCCACAGAGGAGACAAGATGAAGACCTTGGTAGCTATGGATACCAAGTCGGTCAATGGTAAGAAACAAGTGGAGAAGATGACAGGTGAGCCTTGTAATGAGTTCCGTAACGGTGATCAAACAACCACCCTTATCAGCACGGAGAACGGGAAAGTCATCGAAATACACCATAACGTAATGACGCCACAACCTTATAATCGTATGTATCAGCTCACTGGTACAAAGGGATTTGCTAATAAGTATCCTTTCGAAGGATATGCTTTATCAGCCGACGAATTGAAGAGTTCTGGTATTACTCCTTCTTCTGACAACCTCTCTGGACACTCTTATCTCTCAAAGGCCGACACTGAGGCGTTGATAAAGAAATATGAGAGTCCTATCGTTGCAAAGTATGAAAAGCAAGCAAAAGAGGTTGGTGGACATGGTGGAATGGACTTTATCATGGACTCACGATTAGTTTATTGCCTGCAGAATGGTCTTCCATTAGATATCGATGTTTATGATTTAGCAGAGTGGTGCTGCTTAGCTGAATTAGGTTCTATCTCTATGGACAATGGTAACCTTCCTGTTGAGGTACCTGACTTCACACGTGGTCAATGGAATAAGGTTAAGGGGTTCCATCATGCATACGCCTCAGAAGCTGACGAAACGCAAGCTGCTGCAGACGCAATGGCTTTCACAACCAAACTAAAGGAGGCTGGAAAGAAATACTGGGAGAAGGCTGATAAGGCTGCAAAGAAGAAGTAACGAATACAAATAAAGGCCAAACATATAAATGCCGTAACGCTTAATGAGTGTTACGGCATTTACTTTATGTTTCAAGTCAAGTAAGATATCCTTTGATATCCACCTACTTATAGTCTTATTTCTTTAATGCTAAGTTATAGTTATAATACTCCGTCTTACCCGTGATGTCCTCCACTACTTCAATAAAAGGAGGGAAATTAACATCTTCATGGTCTGCTATTCCCTTTGTTTCCAATATCTGAAGATGAGAACAAGGAGCAAGATAAGTATCAAGCTCAAAGAACTGACCACGCCAAATAAAGGTCTTACGTATCTTATGAATAGACTGACGATAAGGATCAGCTTGGCGCATCAATGATTCATAAAGGTTATTATCAATCTGACGTTCAGTAACAACTTGCTCATTATTAGGCAACGTCTTCTTCGTTGTACGTACATTGATAGACACACCATTCAGTGTTCGACGACGCAAGCGAACCTCACTACAAGGCTCTGAAGTGAGATAGGTCTGTGTGATATCACTCTCGATAGCATCAGGGATGACACCCGTCAATCGAACAATATACTTTCGTTCTTCAACAACCTGTTGCGGAATTTCTAACACATTAGAGATATCTTGCAGTACACGATTAATCTTCGTATCGAAATTCTCGTGGTTGTTAATAACCCGCAAGTGCGGATGTTCCGACCAAGCCTGAATGACCTTCTTATCAAGTTCACGTGCCAGTTCAAGTCCCTCCTTGCGTTCTGCATTATTAGCAGTGGTATAGAACTGCTCAGCACCATCGGCTGCACTAACAAGATGGAGCACTGCATCGTAACGAGCACGGAGTTTTTCAGATGTTGTTCCGACCCCAGCTGTTATCTCTTTCCACATCTCCGGCTTCATATAAGCAGATATATCCATCGTACCACGGTCGCAAACAATGATCGTAGGTTTGTCTATTGTCTTCGCCATAAGCGTAAACTTATCCTCCAAGGCAAGCTGTATCTCCAACGTTGCCTTCTCTCCTTCATAGAAGAAAGCAGCATTTTTAGTAAGATAATCCATACCCGCTTGAGAGAAAAGCGTTGGTACTTCAGGAATGATAAACACCTTATAACCAAGACTTGAGAAATGTTCAATAATCTTGACAAGGGCCGTTGTTTTTCCGGCGCACGGTCCGCCAGTGAGTACAATTCGTTTCATAATGACTAAAAAATCCCCTCCACTCGAAAGTGAAAGGGATTATTATCTAACATTACTGCTTTACAGTGCAAAATGCCATTAGGATTACTCAGCTGCTGGAGTCTCCTCCTCAGCTGCTACAGGAGCCTCTGCTGGCTGCTCTGCAGGAGCTTCCTCAACAGCAGGTGCTGGCTGATTCTCGGCAACAACAGTTACAGGAACCTTCACCTCAACCTCCTTATGGAAGTGTACAGTAGCCTCAGAAGTACCAACCTTCTTCATGTCGCGCATTGTAACAATCTTACGATCGATTTCAATACCACGCTTAGCGAGTTCCTCAACAACAGTAGCTGCATTCACTGAACCGTAAGTTACGCCAGTAGCAGACACCTTAGTTGCGATAACAAGCTCTACTCCCTCCAACTGAGCTGCCTTCTTCTCTGCCTCAGCCTTGAGTGCTGCAAGCTTAGAAGCCTGCTGCTTCAAGTTCTCAGCCAACTGCTTCTTAGCAGAAGGAGAAGCGATGACACCCTTACCAGTTGGGATAAGGTAGTTACGGCCATAGCCGTTCTTTACATTAACGATATCGTTCTTGTATCCAAGACCGATAATATCTTCTTTCAATATAATCTCCATCTATTGACCTCCTTTTTACTTCATCAAATCGGTTACATAAGGAAGAAGCGCAATCTGGCGAGCACGCTTTACAGCCTGTGCCACACGACGCTGATACTTCAGAGAAGTACCTGTAATACGACGAGGAAGAATCTTTCCCTGCTCATTGAGGAACTTCTTCAAGAACTCGCCATCCTTATAATCGATGTACTTAATACCGCTCTTCTTGAAACGGCAATACTTCTTCTTCTTTGTATCGATAGAAGGAGCGGTCAAATAACGGATTTCTGATTTCTGCTCTGCCATGTTCTTAAGCCTCCTTTTTAGCTGCCCATTTAGCACGACGCTTCTCTGCGTATGCTGCAGAATACTTGTCTTGCTTAACGGTAATGTAACGAATAACCTTCTCGTCACGACGGAAGCCGGTCTCGAGAGTGTTGATAACTGATGGATCTGCGTTGAACTCCAACAAAGCATAGAAGCCTGATGACTTCTTCTGAATGTTGTAAGCCAACTTCTTGAGCCCCCAAGCCTCCTCGTTCAAGATCTCAGCACCATTGTCGGTGAGCAGTTTCTTGAATTTAGCGACCGTTTCCTTCATCTGTTCGTCAGACAAAACGGGAGTCAAAATGAAAACGGTTTCGTATTGATTCATACTACTTTAATTTATAAAATTGTGAATTAATTTACACCTGCCTACGCAAAATGCGGTGCAAAAGTACAGCTTTTTATACAAATGACCAAATATTTTTAGTACTTTTGCGAAACGAAGTTACGAAAAGAGTGTAATTTATTGAAAATGAGCGTAGGTTAATTGCTCTTGATAGTAATAGGTTACGATTTAGTTAGTTATCTACTGCATTATCCTTCTGCGCGTCGCGTAACCTTCAAAGAACTCTTTGTATGCAAAAGTAGCTATTTTATCCGAGATTTTGATATAAACTCCCGGATTTTTTATCACCTCATTCATTAGTTTTTCCGTAAAAGCGGTATTGTTCGTCGGAACACCATTGCCCAAAACGAGTTTAGAACAAACGTGTGCCGACTACCGCATAGCCAGAGAAAAGGGCATTGCCTCACGCCTAAACGATGTTTAGACTGATGAAGCAATGCCCCTTTCTTTTGCGTCTATGCCAAGAGGTGCTTTTACGGGCTACCAGATGATTTTTCTTTTTTAGCTGTTTTTTGTGCCGGAAGCGGAAAGTGAATGCAGAGAGTGTCAGCCTGCCCCATAAATGAAACAAGCGGCCACACACAGCGGGCAATCCGGGAAGAATGATTGTTGCCACCCGGCTGGACAAGTCCCGTCGGATCGGAAAACAATCATACTCCCTTTGTTGTGGTTTGCCCTTTTCACGC
This sequence comes from Prevotella sp. C561, assembly GCF_000224595.1. Taxonomy (NCBI): domain Bacteria; kingdom Pseudomonadati; phylum Bacteroidota; class Bacteroidia; order Bacteroidales; family Prevotellaceae; genus Prevotella; species Prevotella sp. C561. Next base: position 30,463 of record NZ_JH114146.1, read on the forward strand.
TTCCGGTGATGTCTTTTTCCTTTTGGTGATTCCTTTTTTACGGATTTTCCCCTGAAGTTTTTTCTACCCAATCTGCCTCTGGTTTCGTTTACCTCCATTTTGCGCCTTTCAGTGAGCCGCATCAGTCAGTCATTTTCGTTCAGGGCGCAAAGGTAATTCCGGGATTGGACGGGAAAGCAAGGTCAAGCCTCCTGTTTTCTGCGGAAATCTCCAGCCCTTCGGGTAGTATTTCCCCGAAAAACCTTGCATTCCCTAATCCCTACCTTTTCAAGCACCCGAAACGAAAACGACCGATGCGACAGAAAGACGCATAAAAAAAATGTCGGATAAACGAGAGGCAGATAAGATAGTTTGAAACTCAACTCCCTCAGCTCTTGAATCCGCATAAAAAACAAAAAAATCAAAAACAGCGAAGATATGACGGCAACGGCAAATTTCAGACAAGTGGCGCAATACATCGGGTTGGCGATATGCGGCTTGATGATGCGCACCGCCTTCGGGGTGTTCGGCATCCTTTGGGACATCATCAGAGAGATTATAAACGGAGTGTTCCGAGTGGCGATAGGTGTAATCGTGGCTATCCTTTCCACCATTGCCTACTTCGGCTTCATCCTTTGGTTATTCACCCTTTAACCCTTACCGACATGGCAAAGAGAAACAGCAAGACGGTAGCGCAGCAGTGCAGATATTACGAGGTGGACAACATCTTCGTGTATATGGTGGAAACGTACATCAACGGTAATTTTGAAACTTTCCGAAGATTGTACCACGAACTGAACAAGGACACACGGAGGGACTTCATGGACTTCCTTCTCAGCGAGGTAGAGCCGACCTATTGGAGAGAGAGACTTAAACAGACAATCTAAAAACGACAGCGATATGAAAGGAACAGACCATTTCAAAAGAACGATACAAATGTATCTGGAACAGCGGGCGGAGGAAGATACGCTCTTTGCGAAGAAGTACCGCAACCCTGCCAAAAACATAGACGAGTGCGTGACCCACATTCTGAACTATGTGCAGAAAAGCGGTTGCAGCGGCTTCACGGACGGAGAGATATTCGGGCAAGCCATCCACTACTATGAGGAAAACGAGATAGAGGTGGGCAAACCTATGAACTGCCAAGTGGTGGTGAACCATGTTGTGGAACTCACGGAAGAGGAAAAGGCGGAGGCACGTCAGAACGCAGCTCGCAGATACCAAGAGGAGGAACTCCGCAAGTTGCAAAACCGCAACAGACCGCCAGCGAGAAAAGTAACCCAATCCCAACCCTCATTATTTGATTTAGGCTTATGAAACCGAAGACCAAGATACAGAAAAAGGTGGCAAGACTTTCAGCCAACCTTCGCCCCATATCAGCGACACAAATAGATTGGGCATACCGCCACTGTATTGAACATATCGGCTACCGCACCAAGAAAGGGAACATTACCTGCTCCGACTGCGGTCACGAGTGGTACAGCAACAGCGTACTGTGCGACACCCTTGAAGGCTGTACCTGCCCCAAATGCTATGCCAAACTCAAAGTGCAGGACACACGCAAACGTATCTACAAGGAAACGCAGTATTTCAGCGTGATAACCACCTGCAAAGGCTATCAGGTAATCCGTGTGGCGCAGGTCAGATGCGAGAGCAGGAAAGGCGAGCCGATGCACTTCTATTGCCACGAGGTTGTGCAGCGTTGGATTTCACCCGACGGTAAGGTTACGGACATGGCGTTGCTCCGTGGCTTCACATTCTATTACTGCGATGTATGGGCATTGTGCAGCGCGATGGAGATAAGACCGCACAACAGCCTATACGATGATGTTGTGGCAAGAAGCTGTGCATATCCTAAGATGAGGGTATTACCCCAACTCAGACGCAACGGCTTCAAGGGCGATTTCCACGGCATTTCCCCCGTGCGTCTTTTCAAAGCCTTGCTTTCAGACCCAAGAATTGAAACCCTTATGAAAGGCGATGAGATTGAGGTCATGAAACACTTTCTTTTCAATGCCCGTACTGCCGATGAATGCTGGGCATCATATCTGATTGCCAAGCGTCACAAGTATCGGATAGACAACTTCTCCATGTGGTGCGACTATCTGCGTATGCTCAACAAACTCGGTCAAGACCTCCGCAACCCGAAGAACATCTGCCCCGAAGATTTCATGGCGGCACACGACAACGCAACTCGAAAGATTGAAGCCATACACGAGAAGGAACGGGCCGAACAACGCCGCCGCTGGGAGATTGAAAGGCGTGAGCGTGAACAACAGCGGCAACTGCAAAGGGAAAAAGATGCGGAGGATTTCATTGCCAACAAATCCAAATTCTTCGGATTGGTAATCACTGACGAGGAAATAATCGTCAAGGTACTTGAAAGCATAGACGAGTATTACAGCGAGGGCAAGGCACAGAACATCTGCGTGTTCGGCAGTGAATACTACAAGAAAGCCGACACCCTCATACTCTCGGCAAGGATTGGCGGTGAGATAATTGAAACCGTAGAGGTGGATTTGCGGACACTCAAGGTGGTGCAGTGCCACGGCAAGTACAACCAAGACACCGAATACCACGAGCGCATCATAGACCTTGTGAACAAGAACGCCAACCTTATCCGTGAGCGGATGAAAGCGGCATAGCATAAACCCTAAAACAACATTGATATGGAAGTAAGAATCGAAAGCATGATTTGTGTGTGGGACGATAAAATCCCCACCTTGTTCCTTGAATTTGTAAATCTCCTCACTCTCTCAACAAGTGAGGAGGGATTAAGAAAGAGCGTAAAGGAGTTTGCCGAGAAGCACGAACTTGACAAGTTTTTCCTTTACGGCTTCGGCTCTCACCATTTCTACCTGCACCAACGCTACACGAGCAACCCCGAAATAGTGATGAAGAACAGAGTTCTGTCAGTACATTTTTAATCATCTAAAAAGCAACATTATGGCAACACGAATGACCATCAACGGAGTAAGCACCTGTACGGAAGCAGGGACGGAGAAATATGAGCGTTTCCAATCGGGTATCGGCAGACGCAAGCGGACACTTGTGCAGTACGACTACCGCCATACGGACGGAGAACTGTTCACTTGTGTCAAACCCACATTGGACGAGTGCCGAACCGCAAGGAACAAGTGGCTGAACGCAAAGCAGGGAAAGGAGGGCAACCGATGAACACGACCTATCAAACGCTGATAGTCAAATTCAGCGAACCTATCGCGGCATTGGACGGTATCTTTGACGATGCCCAAGCGTGGGGAACGGACACCCTCAAAGGGTGGATAGATGATTACGAAAGCACACGTTTCACCGCCACCGACAGCCATACGGCAGTCATCACGAGCGAGTACAATATGGAGTGTGTGAAGGAGTGGCTGCAACGGCAGACACCCATTGCCGAGATGCGAGAATTTTGAACAAGTTGGCGGTGTCCGCACCGCCAGCACTTAAAACCCTAAAAACAACGAATATGATAGCACAGACGATATTACAGCAGATAGGTGGAAAACGCTTTACCGCCATGACAGGTAGCCGAGATTACATCAATATGGGCAACGGCTTACGGATGAGCCTTGCAAGGAACAAGACAAGTGCCAACCGCCTTGACATCATCTATGATGCGGGGGCAGATCTCTACAATATGCGCTTCTACCGCAGGACATTCAGCAAAAAGACATTCGAGTGCAGGACGAAGGACATTGCCGTACACGAGGGTATCTATTTTGATATGCTGGAGGAAATGTTCACGATGGTGACGGGACTTTACACACGCTTTTAAGAAGAGGAACGGGCGGTAAAATCGCCGCCCGCTACTTTTGTCAGTGAGCAGTGGGCGGCACAAAAGTAGCAAAAAGCCCAAGTTCCAATCTGTGATACAATTTACAAAAACAAGTTTTAATCATGGAAGCAATCAGACAGAACGGAAAAATCATCTTGCACAGCAACGACGGCATAAGCATAAAGATGATTTTCAGAAACCTTACGGGAAGGAATTTTCAAGGTCAGGAGTATGCGGACTATATTAGCCACATCGCAATTGGGAGCATGGGGTTTACGCCCGGTAGCATTGAGCATTGCAGGGACGGTGGCGTGATAGACACGGGAACAATCCCGAATGTATGAAAAGCGGAAAATCCAATGAAGTTGGCGGCTTCATCGGATTTTTCCGAAATAATCATTAAGTATTTTAATTTTGAAATGTTTTTTGTAAGAATGTTAGTAGTTTAGACATATCTTCCTTTCGATATATCATTTCACAAACTTTTTGAACAAATACATTTTCTTCTATTCCTTGTTCTTTTAAGTTTTTAATGAGGTAATTATAAAACGCCTTGTCGTCATTCTTTTTGATTAAACTATCCACCACTTCTTTTAGTGATTTAACTTTGAAAAAACGGTCACCTATTTCCTTGAAAAAATCAGCATCTTTATTTACAATAATTTTTTCATGTAGGTATTTTTCCAAACTATGTATTGGCAGAAAATTTATTGTTAAATTAGTATATAATCCCTTTTGCTTATATAGTTGTTCAAAATCCGGTTTTACATCACCATCAAGAACACTTAATACTTTTGTTCCAACCCCTGCTAAATTTGACTTACAAATATCATCTTGCATTTTTAACACATTCTCCCAACCACCACTTGGTAGAATATTAATCAATTTACTTTTATACAAGGCATTTTCATCAATTATATTCTCCAATATATATTTAGCCAACACATCCTCTACTAAAATAAGAAAATCGTATCCCGAATGTTGATAAATATCTCGTGTTGCATATGATGGATAACATGGATTTACAATAGCGATATTATCCAACTCCTTTTGTAAATGAAAAATATTTGAAGGCTTTATTTTCCTAAGTAATTCTATTGAATGACTTGAAAAATATATAGCAAGATTATACTCTGTAGCCAATTTTTGCAAAAAATCAACTAACCTCATGATTGCAGATGGATGCAATGCTAATTCAATTTCATCTATCAATATAAGCCGTACATCTTCAGACTTTGCAGGGCGAACAATGACAACATTCAACATATGCAATAAGCTAATCAACATATTTTCTCCTGCACTCATACAAAACTGATTAACTATTCCATTAGTTCCTTCAATGAAATATGGAATTCCTTTGAACGCTTTAAGTTGTGCTAATGTTCTATTTTTAATGCGTTTAAGATTTGTATAGAAATCATAATTTCCATGCAAAATATAACTTAAATTGCGCGAAACAAACGAATCTGCATCAGTTAAAATTGTATTATTAACTCTTTCAGCTTTTAGTAATGTATCATAATTTGCATCTATAAAACGCATTCCATGTATTATGCTACCTTCATAAAAACCTTTTAGAGATATTATATCAGTTGAACTACAACTCCATCCTCTACTGGCTTTTGTCCAAGAATTTTCTTTTCCATCATAGGATATTGTGATTTTACTATTAGATGAATAATCATGAGGTTGAAAAACATTGAATGCAGAGTTACGTACAACCTTAGAAATGACTGTCATGATAGTACTTTTGCCTGTTCCATTAGCTCCAGTTATAGCATAAAGTCCTGTTTCTATTGGTAGATTTAACTCAATATTATTGATGTTCTTTAATTGTTCTATTTTTATATTTAATTTATTATTCATAATTGTTCTGTCTTTGGACGCAAAATTAGGCATTTTATACTGAATGACAAAATGTTATCATAAAATAATACAACTAAAGTAATATTGAGGTGATACATAATTACCCCTGCTCTTGAATTATAAAACAGAGGTAATTATTTTTTTTACGAATTTTGCATCAATCACGGGATATACAGCAGCGCAAACTCCACCTTTCTCCGTGTGAGCAGCATGGCATGGCGTTTTCCCTTGTAACTGCAAAAAGCAATATATTCATGGTAGATGTTCCTGTCGCCAGCCTCCAACTTCTTTATCAAGGTGCTTTTGGGGATTGTCTTGCTACCCAAAAGCCGGTATGGACCCACGTTGTAGGCAAGCGTGGCGAGTAAAAGGCTGTCTTTCCCGAACTGCCGGAACATCGCGCAGAACTTCCGCAAGTCTTTCCGCAGAAGCACGTCCGCCTGCCGCTTCGTCATGGTTCGTGCCGAATATCTTTCGTCCGGCAGAATTTTGTGACCCCAACCCACGTATGGGTGGTGTTTTTCCGAGTGCCAGCCCTCAAAATATTTCGTGCAGCACACCGCCCTCTCGAAAAGTGGCAAACGGTAGATTGCCGCCTGCCCGTCCATTCCCTCTCGGCGGCTGATCCGTGCGGACACGGAACAGACCGCCATAAGCGAACAGAGCATTACCATGAATACACGCATCATTTCAGCAAGGGGCTGAAGTTGCCGATGGGAACGATGGTCAAACCGTCATCCTTTACATTCCGGTTGTTGAAGTCAAATTCCAGCTCGAAGGAGTTGCCGAAGTTGTCCTCCACCACCACAATAAAGTTGTGCGCCTCTTCGCCCTCCGCCGTGTAGTACAGGCGGAACTTTTCGTTCTCCAGCAGGTAGCGGTCGTTGGGCAGGAAGGTGATGCCGTTATCCATTTTCAACTTTCCTTCTCCCTCAAACTGAAAATAGCGGATGGTATAAAGCGTGTTAGCGAAGTCGCCCTCCTTTTTCAGTTCACAGCGGATTTCCACCGTCTGCCCCTTTGTCACCTTGTTCGGCACGGGCATGACCTCCACCGTGAAGGGATAGGACTGTTGGATGTCCATGTCGTCATCGCACGACACGAGGGTGAATGACACAGCGGCTATCAGGCATAACGCCACCACCTTAAAGATGTTTGTACTCTTGTTTCTGTTGTTCAGTATGTTCATTGTTCTTCGATTTTTAGATGATTGTTTTTCTGTTTTTTCGTTGTCCGTTGCAGGTACTCATTCAAGTCCTTGCAACCGTCATAGAGGGAGGAACGGTCGGCGACACGCGCCCCATACCGTTTGGCAAGAGCGTCAAGCGTCCGCCGTCCGGCTTCGTCACGGTCAAGGAAGCATCCGATGCGCCCGTAGCCGTCCAGCAATTCCGCCGCCTTCTCCACGTTGGCGACAGAGTTCAGAACAAGGCAGTCAGCGTTACCGGTTACGCCAAGCGTCACAGCGGAGAGAAAGTCCATGAAGCCCTCAAACACGAGGCACTCGTCAGCCGGGATTTCCTTCGTCCTTGCCAAAGACACATCTTTTGGCGGGATGCACCCCTTGAAAAATCGGCTTCGGACTTCATATCCACCTGCCATATTCAGGAAACCGACAGCAAAATACCGTTTTCCACGCACACTGTAGTTCAGACGGCAACAGTGACGGGATGTGATGGCGATGGGTATGCCACGTTCCGCCAGATAGTCCGTCAACGGTGAGCGAAGTAACGGAGCGACCTCCACATCCTCAAAGACGGGTTCGGTCGGCTTCGGGAGATAGGCGGGCTTTTCCCATCCGGCAACCGTCATATTGGCGGCTTCCGCTATGAACTTCGCTTGCTTCATGAAGTCATCGCTTTGCAGAAACTCCCCGGCAAGCGTGAAGATGTCGCCGCCCTTGCCCAAACCGAAGTCGTACCAGAGCTGTTTCGCCACGTTCACACGGAAAGAGGGTGTGCGCTCGCCCCTGTACGGGGCAAGATACCACAGCTCGTTACTGCTCCTTCTAACAGGCTCATGCCCCAGCCGTGCGAGAAAATCCGTAAGCGGCATCCTTCTGACAGCATCTATTTCCGTCCTTTCCATGCCCGTGTCAGTTGATGATGAACTTGATACCGACCCCGAACTGCGTGTGAAACTTCCGCGTGTCGCCACCCCAAAGGCAACGCTCCCGCAGATTGGCAAGCAGGGCTATACGGTCTGCCACGTAGCATTCCACATCGAGCGTCAGCGCGCCGCCGTAGATGAAGGCGTCCCGGTCGTGCAGCGTAGAACCGTCATGCAGCACCTTCGTTCCCCAGTTCACCGACTCATATCCGGCAAGAGCCGAAGCCCCGGCATAGACGAACACGATTTTTCGAGCGTCCGACAGTATCTTGAAGTAATAGCCGCCCTCCGCCGTGAACTGCGCCACGGGTATCTTGGTGTTCTTGTAAGGATTGTTTTTCAGGAGGTATTCGCCACCGAACACCCACTTGTTTCCCCTCTTCGTGTAGGTGGAAAGAGACGCCCCGAAACTGTAGCCGCCGTCCTTGCCACCGGGATTGAAACCGTCCGCCATGTCCGCCCTTACCTCGATGCCATGCATCTTCGGCAGACACCGCTGGGCGTGCGCCTGCCCCGTGAAAAGGGCAAGCGACGCGATGATTATTGCGATGTATTTTCTCATGGTCAGCGCACTTGAAGTTCGTTAATGGTGCTGGCTCGTACCAAATCCTCGTTCTCAATCACGAAGGACTGGTGACGGCCGCCGTTCTTCTCGTTCAGCTCCACCACGAGGCACTTGTCGTCGGGGATGGTGAACTTCGCCATCGTGAAGACCGTGCGCTCACTTTTTTTGCCCGGCACGAGAGTGGCGTAGTTCTGCGCACGGAGCGGCAGAATGATCTGCTCCTGCACGGCGGTACGTTTCGCCACCTTCTTGTCCACGATTTTCCAAGTGATGTAGTCCACATCGAAAGGCACGTTGCTCTGGTTCTTTATCTCCGTGTGGAAGTAGAGTAAGCCGTTGTGCGTGTAGATGCCTTTCAACAGGTATTGGATGCCGAAACGCTTGCAGCCGATATGCTTCACCTCGCGCTTGTTCTGTTTGTGGATGGACTTCATGATAAGGCGCACCAGCATCGGGCTTTCGCTGCCCAGCTCTTTCAGATAGATTTCCTGCGCATTGTTCGGGCGGTTCACCGTACTGCCGTCATGGATGAAATCGCACATCTCCACGTTGAGTAACAGCGGTTCGGCGGCGTACTTCACGTTGAAGGTGTAGAAACTGCCGTCCTCCGTGATGACGGACATATTCGTTTCGTTGGGAAAATTTCTCACGGTAGCCTTCACGCGGATGACGTTCTCCGCTCCGTCGGCTTTCCCGGCAATCAGGTCGGGCGAGCCTAAATCGACATAGCGCACCTCCGCCGGAAAAATGACGTGGACGGTCTTGTCATAGGTCACTTCCAGTCCGTGCGGCGGTATCATGCGGTCGAAGGTCAGCTTGCGCGACAGACCGTGATACAGGTCGCCGTCCGCCTCCTTCTGCGGATAGACCTCCTTCGTCAAGGTCGGCTGTTCACTTCCTTTGGTCGTTTCAACGGTTACATTCTCCTGCGCGTTGGCAGTTGCGATGCCCATAGCGAGGGCAAACATGATGATTACTTTTCTCATTACTTTTGGATTTTAGTGGTAAATGTTTTTTTGATTGATTGTTGTTTTCAGTCCTTTTCCTGATAGAGCATGACCCTGTACCCGGCTTTCAGATGCACCTTTACGGTTCGCATCTTCTTGGCGATGTACTGGCTCGTGCCTTGTATCAGCCCCTTGCCCAAATCGGAGGCGAGCTGCGCCCCGGCATTGGTGGAGATGTTGATGCTGCTCCCTAACGAGCCGCCCATGTTGGCGGCGACCTCCCTGACGGCGTTCATCTCCATCGAGTTCGGGATGAAGATACCGGGCTGTCCGTCCGTGTCATAGACCGCAAGCTCCACCGGGATAATCGTGCCATCGTATTCCAGCGAGGTGACCTCGATGTCGAGCCGCTCACCCTGTATCTTGCCCGTGCCGACCACCACTGCATTGCGTGGGATTGTTCTGCCCGCCACCGCCATAGGCTCCAGCAGGCGCAACCTTACCGTCTGTCCGTCCGTCACGCTCTGCGCACCATGCACACATGCCGGGATGGTATTCCGGTCCGATACCTCTGTAGTGCCGACAGCCGTGTTGAACCCCCGGTTGCGCTCCTGCGAGAAGGTGGCGACAAACTCCGCGTTGCTCATGGGCTGTGCAAGGGAGGAAACGACTTGGCGGGTCACTTGCCTTACGGGTGTCGCCGTGTTCTTCTTTCCCTTCTGCACGGTGGAAGGCTCTGCCGCCTGTTCCGGCTTTCCTCCGTTCTGACCGCCCATGTACTTTGCCGCCAGCTCATAGGACTTCTCCATAAGTGCCACCTGTTCGTCCATAGATGAAGTCCTGCCCTTCTCGCTTTCCAGTTCCGACTCCAGCGAGGCGATGCGCTCCAACAGCTCATCCATCTCGGCATTGTCGTTCTTCGGCTGTTCGTAGAAGTTGCCGAGGGTGGCGTTCAGGTCACGGTAGGCGGCTGCGGAGGATTGGATGGTCTGCGGCGTGGCGGGCTGTGCCTTTTCCTCTTTGCCGCCCGGATTGGCGAGGTCGAAGTCCGTCCCGTCCTCCGTTCCAGCTATCTCGCGGTCGAACATGTCGCCCAGCTGCCCGATGGCACGGTTGCGGCTCTCCAGACGCTCTTCCATCTCCCCATGCTCGTAGGCTTTCAACTTGTCGCCGATAATCTGCCGGTTCGCCTTGTCCGCGTCGGGCATCTCGGTGTTGTATCCGTCTGTTCCCGGCTGTTGCTCCTTGCCGGAGGACGGGGCGAATATCAGCCACATCGCCCCGATGAACACCAGCACCATAGCGGGCAGGACTATCATCTTCTGCCGTTTCAGCCGCTGCGCCTCGGTCAGCGGTTCGCGCCCCTTTTTCGGCTTTCCCGTGTCGGGAGCGGCTTTGTTCTCTTTCGTCGGTTCATTCTTCGTCTGTTCCATATAAATAAGGTGTTAAGTGATTGTCAGTTTCCACCGGGGTCGGCAGTTCCACCCGTCCGGCGTGTCCCGTTTCCATGCGTAAGCCGTCGTTCCTGCCGATGTCATAGACGGCTCTGCCGAAGGTGTAGAGGGCAAGCACCGCGAAGGCGGCGAGCATCCCCAGTACGATGCGGCGGCGTGTTTCCGGCGGCAAACCGTCCAGATACCCTTTGAGCCTTGCCACCAGCCGTTTCCGTTTGTCGTGGAGCTTCCAGTACACGCCCCACATTGTTTTTCTGATACTTTTTACTTTCCGTTTCATAATCCGTTACCGTTTGATAGTCTGTAAATCCTTATTCTCGATGATGGTGAAACCCTCGATGGTGAAGCCGTTGGGATTGTCGTCCGACCGTGATGCGTTCAGCAGGCGGCAGGTGGTCACGAGGCTGCGCTCGGTGACGTTGCTTTGCCGGATGATTTTCTGCGTGGCGTAGGTCACGGCTCGGTAGGGATAGGCGTTGAAGTCACACACCACGCTGTCCACCTTCAACACTTGGTTGATGTTTCCGGCGATGATGCGGTTGTAGTACCCCTTCTCGGCGAAGTCCGAATAATAGTGGTACACGCTCTTGTCTGCCAGCAGCAAGGCACGTTTTACGTTGTGTTCAATCGCGCTTTTTTCAGGTGACAGCGTGAAGAAAAGCTCGTGGAAGCGGCGCACATGCTCCCGTGCCTCCGCTGGACGGTTCTGCGACAGATCCTGCGACAGCGCAAGCATCAGCGACTTGCCGTTGTCCAACACATAGATTTTCTCCCGTTGCTTCTCCGCGAAACGGTAGGAGTTCCACACGCTCCACACCGTCACCACGGTGCACAGCGAGAGGAAGACGATACCGAACAGGCGTATCTGCCTGAACGATGATTCGATGTTTTTAAGTGACTTAAATTCCATTGTTGTTTATTCGTTTTTAATTGTCAGTTGATTATTTCAGCAGTTTCCCGGCACGTCCGACCACGTTTCCTGCGGCTGCACCCGCCACGCTGCCCGCCATGCTTCCGGCTCGTCCCGCCATCTGGTTCACGTTGCGACCGTAACCGCCCATGCCTCCGGCTTGGATAATCCAGCCGGCAACGGTGGGAATGGTGAAGTATCCGATGATGCCGATGCAGAGGAACACGATATACACCCCGTCGCTCGAATCCAGCGAGAAGTTCGGGTCTGCCTGCATCCGCTCGATGTCGCTTTGCAGCATCAGCACCTGTATCTTCGCCAGTATGGTGCTGAACATGTCCGACACCGGAAGCCACAGATAGACCTGTATGTAGCGGCATATCCACTGCGTGAGCGTGCTTTGGAAACCGTCCCATACCGACAGGGCGAAGGCTATCGGACCGAGTATCGCCAGCACCACGAGAAAGAAGGTGCGGACGGTGTCTATCACGAGGGCGGCGGCTTGGAACAGCAGTTCCAGTATCTCGCGGAAGAAGTCGCGGATACTCTTCTTCATGTTGTACATTCCCCGGTCGATATACATTCCCGCCATCGTCACCATGTCGGAGGGCGACCAGCCGAGTTCCTCCAGTTGCTTGTCAAATTCCTCGTTGGACACGAGGTAGGCGGTTTCGGGGTTGCGTACCATCGCCTCGTATTCCAGCTTGTCCTTCTGCTCCCGGTATCGGTTCATGTCCAGCGTTTCCGCCTCCAGCATCTTTGCCGTGCCCTGTACGACGGGTGAGAGGATGCTGTTTATCGTGCCCAGCACCACAGTCGGGAAGAACATGATGCACAGACCGATGGCAAAAGGACGGAGCATCGGGAATACGTCTATCGGTTCGGCTCTCGCCAGCGACTGCCATACCCGGTAGGCGACGTAGAACAGCGCACCCAGCCCGGCGATGCCTTTCGCCACACCCGCCATGTCCCCACATAGCGGCATCATCTGCTCATAAAGTGAGCGTAAAATCTGATGAAGGTTATCGAACTCCATAGGCTTACCAGTATCTTTCGTTCATGTTCCCGTACAGCCCCATGATGCGGTCGAGGTCGTTCTTTTTCTTCGCACGCAGATAACTCACGGAGATGTTCTTGTTGGTGTAATAGCTCACAAGGTTGCGGTAACGCTTCATTTTGGAGTAGCAGCGTTCCACCACGTCCATGCGCTCCTTGTCGGTCATGGAGAGCGTGGTGATGTTCACCACATTCTTCAGTTCCGTCAATACTTCGTTGCTCTCTTCCAGCAGTTTCGTGTAACCGAAAGCGATTGCCGACAGCTCTTCTGGTCTGAAATTTCCATCACGGAGCATCCTTTGGAAACTGTTTACATAAATGTCGGTGATGTCGCCTACCATCAGGATGGTCTGCTGCACCTTGCGGGCGTCCTTGACGAGATTGTTCACCGATTTGAGGGCATCGTAATACTTTTTGCCCTGCTGATAGATTTTCACCGTTTCCTGAAAGTTGCTCACCATGTTCGTGGCAGTCTTGGAGGTATGGATGATGTTTTTGGAGGCATTGATGATACCCTGCGCCAGATTGCCCGGATCGCTTACGACCCACTGTGCGCTTGCCCTGCCTGCGAAAAGCAGGCACAGGCAGATAATCATTGTTATTCTTGTTCTCATGTTACTTTGGATTTTAGTGGTTGTTATTCTTCTGTCGGGTGTCCCGGCTGCGGTTTCACCCGCACATAGTCGCCGCCCGGCGAGAAGGTCAGCACGTCCGTTGCCTCGTTGTAGGACACGTCGATGCGGAAGCCGGTGTTCATGAACAGGTTGTCGTTTTCCTCCTGCAAGAGATAGGTTTCCGGTTTCAGCTTGCGGCGCAGACCGCTCCGGCGGAACACCGTCACCTTGTAGGCTTCGCCCTCCTTGTAGATAAGCACATCGGGCTTCCCCTCCACGCTCTCCCAGTTCCCGCACAGCATATCACGGCGGTTATCGACCACATCGCAGGATTGCAGCATCATGACCGCCAATCCGATCAGGCACTTGCTGACTTGCAGCATTTTAACTTTTGATAAATTCATACGCATTTCTTGTTTTTAGCTGATGATTAAATGATTAACTTTTGGTTCTCCGCTTCTCGGCAAGTTGCCGGATGGCGGCTTCGATGTCGCCGCCCAACTTCTCCGCCAGACGGTAAACCTCCACTTTCTCCGTTTCCTCGGTGGTGTACGCCAGATATTCTTCTGCACTGACCTCGGTGGCATAGACCGCCGATTGTGTGCCACCCAAGCCTATCCACACCTCCTTGTAGAGCCGTGAAGGGTTGTTCGCCATGTTGATGGAGAGTATCTGCCCTTTCTCCTTTTCCGTCAGTCCGAGCAACGCCTGTATCTGGTCGAACTTGTTCATGTACTTGCGCTGGTCGAGAAGTATCTTGCAGTCGGAGTTGTTGATGATGCTCTCCTTGACCACGGGAGAGGAAATGATGTCGTCCACCTCCTGCGTCACCACGATTGCCTCGCCGTAATATTTTCTGACCGTCTTGTACATATAGCGCAGATATTCAGCCATGTTCGCTGAAGAGAGAGCCTTCCAAGCCTCTTCCACAATAAGCTGTTTCCGTACCCCTTTTAGTCGCCGCATCTTGTTGATGAAGGCTTCCATGATGATGATGGTCACGACGGGGAACAGTTCGCGGTTTTCCTTAATCGAATCTATCTCGAAGACAATGAACCGCTTGCCGAGCAGGTCGATGTTCTCCGTGGAGTTGAGCAGGAAGTCGTAGCGTCCGCCCCGGTAATACTGCCGCATGGTGGTGAGCATGTTGTCGATGTTGAAGTCGGACTTCTCCACCTTGATGTCACGCTGTGCCAGTTCCTTGCGGTAGTCGTCACGCATATACTCGTAGAAGGTGTTGAACGACGGCACGATGCTACGGTCGGATTGGATGCGCTCAATATAGGCACTCACGGCACTGCCCAGCTCGCCGCTCTCCGTCTTTGTCACCTTGTCGTCCTCCGACTTCCAGAGCGTCAGCAGCAGGGTCTTGATGCTGTCCTTCTTCTCCACGTCGAAGATGTAATCGTCGGTGTAGAACGGGTTGAACGATATGGGCTTCTCTTCCGTGTAGGTGAAATACACGCCGTCCGCTCCGCCTGTCTTGCGTCGGATCATGCCGCACAAGCCCTGATAGGAGTTTCCCGTGTCCACCAATACCACATGTGCGCCTTGCTCATAATATTGGCGCACGAGGTGGTTCATGAAGAAAGACTTGCCGCTGCCCGAAGGACCCAGCACGAACTTGTTGCGGTTGGTCGTGATACCCCGCTTCATGGGCAGGTCGGAGATGTCAAGGTGCAGCGGTTTTCCCGTGAGCCTGTCCACCATCTTGATGCCGAAGGGCGAGAGCGAGTTGCGGTAGTTGGTTTCCTCTGTGAACAGGCACACCGCCTGTTCGATGAAGGTGTGGAAACTCTCTTCCGCCGGGAAGTCCGCCGCATTGCCGGGTATCGCCGCCCAGTAGAGTGTCGGGCAGTCGATGGTGTTGTGGCGCGGCACGCATTCCATGCTTGCCAACTGGCTGCCCACGTCGTTCTTGATATGCTTCAGTTCCTCCGCATCGTCGCTCCACGCCATGACGTTGAAGTGTGCCCGTACCGAGGTCAGTCCGTAGGAATGGGCTTCGTTCAGGTATTGGTCTATCCACTCGCGGTTGATGCTGTTGCTCCTTGAATAGCGAGATAGCGACTGCATGTTACGGGCGGACTTCTCGAACTTATGCAAGGTTTCCTCACTGTTGTCTATCAGCACATACTGGTTGTAGATATGGTTGCAGGAGAGCAGAAGCCCCACCGGGGAGGCGAATGACAGTCGGCAGTCACTCCGGTCGGTGGAGAGCTTCTCGTAACGGGTGTCGGTAGCCACCTTGCCCGGCAGGTCTTCCGCGTCGGAGAGGGTGTGCAGACACAGGCGGTTGTCGCCGATGCGCATCTCCCTTGCCGAAAGCTCGATGTCCTGCAAGGTGGTGTCACCTTCCGACATGAGCGAGAAGTAGCGTTCAATAAGTCCCGTATTTCCCTCAGTACCCACAATCTCATCGGTGGAGAGGCGGCGCAGCCTGACAAGCCCGCTGTCGTTCATGATGCGCTCGAACTGTTCGCAGGCTTCCAAGAACTTGGTCGTGGTTTCCCTGTCCAGCTCCTTCGGGATGATATGTCCCCGGCACAGCGTGCTGAAATTGCTCTGCATCCGGTTACGCTCCTTTGTTGTCTTGGTCAGGTAGAGGAAGCAGGTGTGTTTCAGGTACGGACGCTCGTTGAAGTGACGCTCGAAAGAGCGGCTTAAAAAGCTCATGTCGTCCTTCTGAAGCTCCGGTTTGTAGCGTTCCTTGATGAACCAGTCCTGTTTGTGGACGACGGAGTAGTCCGGCAGCACCTTGATAGCCTTGCACCAGCAACTGTGTATCGCCTCGTACTCCGCACCCGTCACGGTGTAAAGTTCCGGCAGTTCCACCTCGAAAGCCACCGTGATGTCGGCGTCCTTTGAGATGATGCAGCCATGCTCCACCGCTAAAAGTGGGAACCTGTTTTCCAGTGTTGTCATTTTCGATGTATTCCTCATTGTCTTTCTTCCTTTCGTTGTCGTTTGAACAGACGGGGTATCCGCCGCCGGTTGATAAGGTATCGGGGATGGCTCCGTGCCGCTCCTAATTTCATCAGCCCGTGTTCGCCGTACCGGGCGTTCAGCGCGAAGGTCTGCCATACAAGGAGGGAGGACGATGCCGCGCCGAAGCCGATACATATCCACTGGTCGATACCGACCATGTAGAGGATGACGAACAGGACGAAGAGAGCCAGCAGACCTCCGCAGAAGATGAAGAGGTACTGTGCCTTCAAGCCCTTGAACTCTACCGGACGGCCGATACCCTTGTTGATTGGGTATTCAGCCATACATTATTTATTAAAGGAAGAATGAGCGCAGGATGGTGGCGGCAACAATCAGGAAGATGCACGCGCCGAACCACGAGGCGGCTGTCTTGCTGGTGTCGGGGTCGCCCGATGAAAACTTGCCGTACACTTTTACGCCCCCGATAAGCCCGACGACTGCACCGATGGCGTATATCAGTTTAGTTCCGGGGTCGAAATAAGAACTCACCATAGAGGTGGCTTCGTTGATGCCCGCGATGCCGTTTCCCTGCGCGAAAGCGGAGGCGGTTGCGGCGATGACAAGTGCCGCGGAGAGGATTGCTTTTCTGTTTTTCAAGATGTTCTTGTTCATAAACTGTTCTTGTTTTTTGCCGTCAAAAGGGTGGATGGTCCTTTGTCGGGCGGTTGATACTTTGTTTCTTTACTTTGGTTTTAGTGGATGCCCGTTTGTTTCCACGGACGTGGGCGTGTCCGTTGCGGATAGGGATGCGCCTTGCGTTTCCTCGCCGCGTGGGTTGATGTCATTCTTTCATGTTCATTTCTTTTATTGTTGTCATACATAGTTGCGAATGTCGAACTCCTCGATGTTGTCCGGCACGACGAACTCCTTTTCAGGTTTCTTCAGCCGAATCTCGATAAGCCCCTTGATGCGGATGCCTATCTCCGAAGAGCCTTCCATCATTTTCTCGTACAACTCCGTGCCCTCCATGTCGGTGAACACCTTCGCCGCCTTTTCACGTTCCGCCTGTGTCGCGTCCGGGTTCTTGGCGGTCTTGCAGGCGTCGTCAATCTCGTCAAAGCTGCTGCCCGAAGCCCGTGGCGTGTCCGAGGCGTCCTCTTCCGGTTCGTCGTCCCCGTATCCCAGTTCCTCCGGCGGTATGCTCGTGAAGGTCTCATCGAGTTTTTCCTCCGGAACTTGTGCCGGGCGGGATGCGTTTCCCGTTTTTCCGTCGTCAAAAGTAGCCTCTTCCTCCGACAGCTCAATGCCTTTTTCCATAGTGGCGGCTTCTTGCGTCGGTATGGCAGCGGTTGTCCGGGTGGATGCCATCCTGAAACGGCTCTTGCCGATGATGTCCGCCTTTTCCGCAGGGACTTCCTCGTGTGCCGCTATGCGTTTAGCCTCATTCCCGTCCAGTGACCGCCATAATCCGACAATGCCCTTGAAGAAGCGGACAATCCGCGTGTCCATGATGCGCTCGTAAAGGAGCAGGAACAGGAACCAGAGGTTGCAGCCGACCGATACCGCCAGCAGAATGTCTGTCATGCTGATTGTGTAATTCATATCCTTCCGTTTTTGGTTAGAATACTGAATTATAATTTCGGGCATAAAGGCTCTTTATCGCATCCTCGCACTGGTTGAAGTGATGCGTCAGCACATGGTCGATGTAAGCGGACAGCATAAGCCGGTCATGCCCGATTACACGGGTGATACACATGATACGCTCGTGGTACTCCGGGCGCACATACGCCATCTTCCCCTCACGTGCCTTTACTTCCGAGTCACGGATGAACAGACGTTCATAGTCCTTCTCGCAGCATTTGCCGCTTACCGGGACAGGCGACAGGATTTCCACACTCGCCTGCACTTGGGCAAACATACCTCCGCAGTCTTGCTGTGGTCTTTTTTCATTCGGTGTCATTTCTTTTTCCATTTTCAAATCAGATCTTCACGTTGTTTCTTGTACAGTTCGTTGATTCTCTCCTTGTGCTGTTCCAGATGTTGGCGCAGCACGGTATCCACATAGCCGCCCACCGAGATTTCACCTCCGGCGATGTCGTTCACGATTCTGAGGATTTTGCCGTGGACATCGCGGCTGATATAGACACACTGGCGGGTCTTTATCTCGTTGCGGCGCAGGAACAGCTCGTTATAGTCCTCATCCTGCCTTTTCCGGCGGCCACTTTCCCTCTGCGCTTTTTCCCGTGTTACTGGTTGCACAGGAGGTGGTTCCGGTGCGGCGGTGTCCTCTTCGGTCGGTGCAGCTGCGGGTACTTCCTGTGCGGGGCGCAGTGTCCCGTCCTGTGTGCGCCGCCCGATGGAAGCTAACAGCAGTTCCTCGTCGATGCCTTCCGTGTTCACTTTCCTGCTGCCCATGCTCACTGCGGTCTGATGATGTCGCTTATCTCTTCGGAAAACTCCCGGATGCCACTCCCTTTCAGCAGTGCCGTGTCCATCGGGAAGATGGTGGAGCGGAAAACGCTCTTGCGCTCTTCCGAAAGGTCACGGCGGAACTTCTTGCTGTCGGGCAAGCGGGTGGAAAGTACCGGAAAGCCCATTTCGGCTATCACTTCCTCGTAGATGCCGTACAGGTCGTTCCTCTCCCTGCCGTCCACCATCGTCCAAAACAGATAAAGCCCCTTTGTTTTCGCCTGTCCGGTAGTCATCAGCCTGTCGCGGAACATTGTGACGAATTTCAGGGTACTCTCCACAACAAAGCGGTCGGCACTCAGCGGAGTGAAGATGTAGTCCATCTGCGAGAGCGTCTTTATCACGCCGTTACTACGGAGTGTGCCGGGCATGTCGAAGAACACCACGTCGGGTTTCACGTCCTCAGTGGCAATCATCCTCTCGGCATCGTCGAGGGCGTTCACCGCATTGCTCTTGACGATGGTGTAGGCGTTCTTTTTCATCCGGCGGAAATGGTCGCAAGCGAGAGCCTTGAAGTAGGTGCTGCTGTCGATAAGCCCCATTTCGTGTTCGCGCAGCCCGTGGATGCTGTGCTGCGGGTCGTCGCAGTCCACGACGGCGACATTGTAGCCTTTCACGTTGTGCAGGTAGCTGGCGGCAAGTGCCGTGACAGTGGATTTGCCGATGCCACCTTTCTGTGTTGCGAATGCAACGAAGATTTCCTTACTCATAGTTCCATTTATTTTAATTGTTGAAGATTTCTTTTTCTATTTATATGCGGATTTGGTTGCTACATTATCCGCTTCAGTGAACAGACACATGGGCGGGTCATCGCGTATCCGGTTCTGTGGTGAAGCGGTGCGGCGAACAAGTGATGAATGACGACACTGCGTCATGAAGTCATTGAATCTGTACTTCACCAGATTGTCGGATAACCGGGGTTCCGACGGTTCGGGTATCCGCTTCGGCAAGTATCCGCCGAAGCGATTGTCCGGGTATTTGAATGTTCCTTTTCTCATATTTTCAAATCGTTCGTTTCTTGAATCATGCTGCAAATAAACAAGTATATTTTGGAACCTGTATCACTTCTCCGGCAAGTGGCAGCACGTTGCGCCGGTTGGCAGTCATTGACCGGGTCAAGCATCTGTCCAATACAGCTTTAAGGGCGTAACTTTGCCCCCCGGACAGCAGGGTTCGCCGATGGTGCGCGGCCCGGAGTCCTGAAAGGTATCTTCCCATCCGTCCCCTGACGGATTTTTATGTTCACCTGAACATAGCAAGGTATGTTTTCAGCCGCTCAAAATATTTTGAGCATCCCGGAAAACGCCTTGCCCTTGCAGGGGGCGGGCTTTCCCTCCGAAGTCGGAAAGCCTTTCAGAACTGCGGTGCTGTGATCCGAAGCGGCGGCTTATGCCGTCAATCCGCTAAATCCAAAGTAATATGAAAGAGAAAAGGAAAAGCAAAGCAGGGAGAAATCCCAAACTTGATCCGGCGGTGTACCGTTACACCGTCCGTTTCAACGAGGAGGAACACAATCGTTTCCTCGCCATGTTCGGAAAATCGGGTGTCTATGCACGGTCGGTTTTCCTCAAAGCGCACTTCTTCGGACAGCCGTTCAAGGTGCTGAAGGTGGACAAGACGCTGGTGGACTATTACACCAAGCTATCGGATTTTCATGCGCAGTTCCGCGCCGTGGGTACGAATTACAACCAAGTCGTGAAGGAACTGAGGCTGCATTTTTCAGAGAAAAAGGCGATGGCGTTGCTCTACAAATTAGAGCAACACACCGTCGAACTCGTGAAACTGAGCCGCCGGATTGTGGAACTTTCAAGGGAAATGGAGGCGAAATGGTCGCAAAAATCAGTGTAGGAAACTCGTTGTACGGCGCGATTGCCTATAACGGGGAGAAGATTAACGAGGCGCAGGGGCGGTTGCTTACGACCAACCGCATCTACAATGACGGTTCGGGAAAGGTGGACATCAACAAGGCGATGGAGGGTTTTCTCACCTTCATGCCGCCACAGATGAAGGTGGAGAAGCCGGTGGTGCATATTTCGCTCAACCCACATCCGGAGGATGTGTTGACCGATGCGGAATTGCAGGATATAGCCCGCGAGTATCTGGAAAAACTCGGTTTCGGCAACCAGCCTTATCTTGTTTTCAAGCACGAGGACATCGACCGCCACCACCTGCACATCGTGACGGTGCGGGTGGACGATAACGGGAAATGTATCAGCGACAAGAACAACTACTATCGTAGCAAACAAATCACCCGTGAGCTGGAGAAGAAATACGGGCTGCACGGCGCGGAGCGCAGGAACCGCCGGCTTGACACGCCGCTAAGCAAGGTGGACGCATCGGCAGGTGATGTGAAGAAGCAGGTGGCTGGCACTGTGAAGGCTCTGAACGGGCAGTACCGTTTTCAGACGATGGGCGAATACCGTGCGCTCCTTTCCTTATATAATATGACGGTGGAGGAAGCGAGAGGCAACGTGCGCGGACGGGAGTATCACGGGCTGGTTTATTCCGTCACGGACGACAAGGGTAACAAGGTGGGCAACCCGTTCAAGTCCTCGCTTTTCGGGAAGTCCGCAGGTTATGAAGCCGTACAGAGAAAATTTATCCGTTCCAAATCAGAGATTAAGGACAGGAAGCTCGCCGACATGACGAAACGCACCGTTCTTTCCGTGCTGCAAGGCACTTATGACAAGGACAAATTTGTATCCCAACTCAAAGAGAAGGGCATCGACACCGTACTGCGCTACACGGATGAAGGGCGTATCTATGGAGCGACGTTTATCGACCACCGCACAGGATGTGTACTGAACGGCTCTCGCATGGGCAAGGAGCTTTCGGCGAATGCCTTGCAGGAACACTTCACCCTGCCATACGCCGGACAACCGCCGATACCGTTATCCATCCCTATGGATGCTGCGGACAAGGCATACGGACAGACCGCATACGACCGTGAAGACGTATCGGGCGGAATGGGCTTGCTCACTCCCGAAGGTCCGGCGGTAGATGCTGAGGAAAAGGCTTTCATCCGGGCGATGAAGCGCAAAAAGAAGAAAAAGCGCAAGGGCTTGGGTTTGTAATCGGAGTATCAACAATTAAAAAATCAATGTATGTCACAACAAGAAGACGATTTGAGGGCATTGGCGAAAATCATGGATTTTCTGCGTGCCGTGAGTATTATTTTAGTGGTTATGAACGTGTACTGGTTCTGTTACGAAGTCATCCGGCTGTGGGGCGTGAACATCGGTGTGGTGGACAGAATCCTTCTGAACTTCGACCGCACGGCGGGGCTGTTCCATTCCATACTGTACACAAAGCTGTTTGCCGTCCTGCTGCTTGCCCTGTCCTGTCTGGGTACAAAGGGGGTCAAGGGAGAGAAAATCACTTGGGGAAGAATATGGACGGCACTCGCCGCCGGGTCCGTGCTGTTTTTCCTAAACTGGTGGATACTGGCTCTGCCGCTTCCGATTGAGGCGGTGATGGGGCTGTATGTCCTTACCATCGGTACGGGCTATGTCTGCCTGTTGATGGGAGGTCTGTGGATGAGCCGTCTGTTGAAACACAATTTGATGGAGGATGTTTTCAACAACGAGAACGAGAGTTTCATGCAGGAAACAAGACTCATCGAAAGCGAGTATTCGGTCAATTTGCCGACACGCTTCTATTACAAAAAGCGTTGGAACAACGGTTGGATCAATGTGGTGAATCCCTTCCGTGCGTCCATCGTGTTGGGTACGCCGGGCAGCGGCAAGTCATACGCCGTGGTAAACAATTTTATCAAGCAACAGATTGAAAAGGGCTTCTTGATGTACGTGTATGACTTCAAATTCAGCGACTTGTCCACCATTGCCTACAATCATCTGCTGAACCACCCTGACGGCTACAAGGTGAAGCCGAAGTTCTATGTGATCAACTTCGACGACCCGCGACGCTCTCATCGGTGCAATCCCATTCACCCGGATTTTATGGAAGATATTACGGACGCCTACGAGAGTGCCTATACAATAATGCTCAACCTCAATAAAACGTGGGTGCAAAAGCAGGGTGACTTCTTTGTGGAATCACCTATCATTTTGTTCGCCAGTATTATATGGTATCTTAAAATCTATCAGAACGGGAAATATTGCACGTTTCCCCATGCCATCGAATTTTTGAACCGCCGCTACGAGGATATTTTTCCGATACTGACTTCCTATCCCGAACTGGAGAACTACCTTTCCCCGTTCATGGATGCGTGGCTCGGAGGGGCTGCGGAGCAGCTCATGGGGCAGATAGCGTCGGCAAAAATTCCGCTTTCGAGGATGATTTCACCGCAGCTCTATTGGGTGATGTCGGACAGCGAGTTTACGCTGGACATCAACAATCCCGAAGAGCCGAAAATCCTATGCGTGGGCAACAATCCCGACCGTCAGAATATCTACGGGGCGGCTCTCGGATTGTATAACTCCCGCATCGTGAAGCTCATCAATAAGAAGGGGATGCTGAAGTCGTCGGTCATCATAGACGAGCTGCCGACGATATATTTCAAAGGGTTGGACAATCTTATAGCTACCGCCCGAAGCAACAAGGTTGCCGTGTGTCTGGGATTTCAGGATTTCAGCCAGCTGGTGCGCGACTACGGTGATAAGGAGGCGAAAGTGGTGATGAATACGGTCGGTAACATTTTCTCCGGGCAGGTGGTAGGTGAAACGGCAAAGACACTATCGGAACGATTCGGTAAGGTGTTGCAGAAACGGCAGTCTATCTCCATCAACCGGCAGGATGTTTCCACCTCCATTAACACGCAGATGGACGCGCTTATCCCGCCCAGCAAGATTTCCGGTTTGACGCAGGGAATGTTTGTCGGTTCGGTGTCCGACAACTTCAACGAGCGTATCGAACAGAAGATTTTCCACTGCGAGATTGTGGTGGATGCCGATAAGGTAAAACGGGAGGAAAGTGCCTACAAGAAAATCCCCGTTATTACCGATTTCACTGACGCAGACGGCAACGACCGCATGAAGGAAACGGTGCAGGCAAATTACCGGCGCATCAAGGAGGAGGTGAAGCAGATTGTTCAGGAGGAATTGGAGCGCATCGCGGGCGATGACAACCTGAAGCATCTGTTGCAGCAGAAGTAACCTATTAAAATAAGGGAGGATAGCTAAAATCCTCCCTTATTTTAATATTCCTCCAAAAGTTTATTTTGACGTAAATCTTCAATGTAACATGCTAAGTTACTTGAAACTTTATTAAATACTTTATCAAGATATGGGATGATATTTTCCAAATTCAATTCCAACTCTAACGGGAAACTATGATATTGATGTAAAAACCTTGTGATGTCATTTCTTTCTGAAACAGATAAAAGCAAAAATGGATTACTGTTTTTATAATATACCATTGCTGAAAGATGAATAAAAGCGCATCCTAATTTATAAACAAAAAAAGGCCAGCCATAAAATTTATCAGCTAAATCCACCATTTGTTTATCGGTCACGACTTTCTTTGTATTGGGATAAGACCATTTTATTCCCTCCAAAGTTTGGTTTATAAAATGCTCTCTAAGGTTTAAGTCGCTAATTGACAACAAAAACATAACTCTTACCATAGAATCTAATTCTTGACGCAGAATAGATATTACCTGCCCATATAATTGTTGTTGCAACAAAATATTTATAGCGCAAGAATGTTCTCCTGACCTTTGAGTAACTATATCGCAAAATAAATTAATATTATTTGTTTTCATTGTTGAGTGATTTCGCTTATAAGATATAGGATTTACTATTGGTTGCCACATATATCTGATGCGGCATTTCTTTTTCGTTGTATATTATTGTATGGTTGTCGCACAAGGTCATTCCCAGCCTTTCAACCACACGGATGGATGCCACGTTTTCCGGTCGGATACTGCAACAGACAGTTTTCAGTTCCAGCTCTCCAAAGGCGTATTCCAAACACGCGCGGGCGGCTTCCGTACCGTAACCGTTATGCCAGTATGTGTTATCGAGTATATAGCCAAGCTCGACAGTCTCGTTCCCGTTTAGGGTACTATTCATCAGACCGGCTTGTCCTATCAATGCGCCGCTTTCTTTCAGTATGACGGCAAAATATCCGAACCCGTCCTTGCGGTATCGGATGAGTTGCCTGTTTATCCATTTGCGCACGTCCTTTTTGGTAAAGCCGTGTTCCCAAGCGTACATGACTTCCGGCTTTCCCATTATGGCAAGGAGTGCGTCCATATCCTTACGGGTTATCCTGCGGATAAGCAGCCGTTCCGTTTCCATGACGACCAGCGATGCGGAATAGGTCTTTATCTCAAATCCGTCCTCTTTCCATTCCTTCACAAGCCTGTTGATCGTTTCTTCCACCAGACTGTCATAAGCGGCATCGGGAATAACCTTTATAAAAAAGGTGTCACGGGTTTCTTTCATGACCCATTCGTTGATGTCTTTCAGTTCCTTGCCTTCGGGAATGTAATTCTTGTGTATCATGAACTCGTTGATGTTGTCCGCCAACAATTCTTCCAACTGATAACGGATGTCATCCTCCAGTTCGGCAAATGGTGGAAAAGCCACACTAATTTGACCCACGCTGGCAAGTATTTTAGACCCAGTAAGGTTAAAATAACCAGCCCCACCTTGCCAAAATAAGAATGACCCTTTGAAACGCTAGTTTTTTAGGGTCATTTTGTAGTTTTGTGTTACTGTCCTGGTCGGCATTAAAAACATAAAACTATTATTTATATGACAAAATTAAAGAATTTATTGCGCTGTTACGCATCTGGTATGGGAATAAGAAGTATTTCTAGTACTTTCCATATATCTCGTAACACCCTCCGCAAGTATGTCCGTAAATTCCAAGAAAGTGGCTTGTCTATGGAGCAAATTCTGTCGCTTTCAGATGATAAGCTAGCGGACTTGTTTTCAGATGGGCATTCTCGTAACCGTCCGCCTTCTGCTCGTAAGTTGGAGTTAGAGGCACTTGTTCCTGATTATGTGAAACGGCTTAGCAAGAAGGGTGTTTCTATCTTATCTCTTCACACGGAGTATCTCAAAACTCATCCTAATGGTTACCAGTATTCTACTTTCAAACACGCAATCCATGCCTACAGATGTCAAACACGAGCCGTAGGACATGTAGAGCACCTTGCTGGCGATCAGATGTATATTGATTATGCGGGTGATAAACTAGAGATAGTCGAAGAACAGACGGGTGAGGTGCGGAAGGTAGAGGTTTTTGTGGCTACCCTTCCATGCAGTCATTACACCTATTGCGAGGCAGTGTGGTCGCAGAAGAAGGAAGACCTTATCGTTGCTTGCGAGAATGCTCTTCATTTCTTTGGTGGTGTACCCAAGGCTGTTGTGCCTGACAACTTAAAATCAGCCGTTATCCGCAGTGATCGTAATGAGCCTGTTATCAATGACGACTTCGCTGCTATGGCTGAATTTTATGACATGGCTGTTTATCCAGCTAGGGTGCGCCGTCCCAAGGACAAGGCACTGGTTGAGAATGCTGTAAAGCTAATGTATCGGTCGGTATATGTAGATATTGAAGGGCAAATTTTCCATAATCTAGAATCACTTAATATTGCTATACGCACATCTTTAGAAGCATTTAATAGCCGTAGATTGAGTGGACGTAAGGAATCCCGCCAAGAACTATTTGAGGAAATGGAAAAAGATTTTCTTCGTCCTCTTCCTACCGCTCGCTATCAGATGAAGTCTAGAAAGTCTGCTACTGTCATGGCTAATAGCTTCGTTATGCTAAGAAAGCATAGTTATAGTGTTCCAACAGAGTATATCGGCAAACGTATGGAGCTTATTTACGATAATGACAATGTTCAAATCTACTATGGGTTAAAGTTAGTTACCATCCATCAGCGAGATGATACTCCCTATACCTACTCACAGAAAGATGCACATAATCTTCCTGGTCATCATGGTAGCTTTGAAAAGGATTTGGAGGAAATATATCAACGGGCAGGGCAAATAGACAACATCCTTCTGCTTTATCTCAAGGAAGTCGCTACGCAGATGAAATATCCACCAAAAGCCTTCCGCTCTTGCCGTGGTATCATGTCGCTGGAGAAGAAGTATGGCATGGCTCGTCTAGTAGCAGCTTGTAACTGTGCTTCGGAAGGACGACGCTATGGCTATAATGAGATAAAGGATATACTACAGAAGGGTGATGATGCTTCCTATATATCTATGGATGAAGATAATATGGAGCTATCTCCTGAATATAAATCAAAAACGCATAAGAACATACGAGGCAAGGATTATTTCTCAAAGCAATTATCCAATAATAACAATAATAGCAAACAATTAAAGTAAACAACTATGGAACTAAATAATAATAAGACAGCACCTATTGTGCAAGAAATGGATAAGAATCAGTTATCTCTTGATTTAATGCATAGAATGAGGCTTACGGGTATGGCAACTGCCTTTGAAGAAAGTCTAACAACTACAATTGCAGATACGATGACACCAGATGCCTTTTTATCATGGCTCTTATCTCGAGAATGGGACTATCGTTCCGCAGCTGCTATTGAAAGACTCATAAAATCAGCAGGGTTTAGATATAAAGCCTATCCTGAGCAAATAGATTATAATATCAATCGCAACCTTAGCCAAAACAAAATGGAGAGAATACTCTCACTTGATTTTATCAAGCAAGGACGCAATATATTTATTACTGGTTCATCAGGAACTGGTAAAAGTTTTATCGCTACAGCTATAGGCTATCATGCTTGTAAAAATGGTATTAGAACGATGTATGCTAATATGTCAAAATTACTAGGGATACTTAAAGTCGCCAAGAATAAAGGAACGTTAGAAACAGAGCTAAAGAAGATAGAGCGATGTCGCTTGTTAATCCTCGACGATGCCTTCCTTGTACCTGTAGATGCAAAAGAGCGTCCTATATTACTTGATATTATAGAAGATAGGCATGAAAGGAAGTCGATTATCATATCTTCTCAACTTCCTGTGGACAACTGGTACGATGCAATAGGCGACCCTACCGTGGCAGATGCTGTACTAGATAGAATCGTGCATAGCTCATATCAAATAGAACTAACTGGAGAGTGTCTTAGAAAGATAAAAGCAAAGAATATTGGTAGGTAATAGCGAAATAAAATGACCCACCCGACCAGGGCATTTAGTGGGTCAATAATAAATCGTTTTACTGGGTCTAAAATACTTTGTCAGCGTGGGTCAAATTAGTGTGGCTTTTCCAAATGGTATGGTTTCCTCTTCATAGATGCCTTCTATTAAAACATCATCCTCTTCCATATCCTCGTCCGGTGTCTGATTGCCCCGTTTCATGTCCAACATATCCTGCGCGAACTGCCCGGATTCCTTGTCCTTGTACTTCTTGGCATATTTTTCCAGCAGTTCCCAGTCCTGACGGCTCATCGGGCATTTGAAAACGGCTCGTTCCACCTCGTTACAGCGCACCATGTCCGCCTTCACATCATCGGGAAGCGACCGGCATTCCTTGCAGATATGCCGCGAGTGTCCTTTGCCGCTGAATTGCTCGTTGGCTTTGTACTCGCTACAAATCCGACAGTAATGCCCCTGTTGTTTCTTCTTTTTCGCCACCATACCCCGTTATTATATCAACAGTTCTTTTCCTTTATCGGTAAGACGATATTTCTGCCGGGGATGTTTCGGATTTTCCGGGTAAATAGGCTCTACCAAATTCTGCCTTATGGCTGGATACAGATATAGTTCTAAAAAATTACTTTTGTCCTTTAATCCTATCACACACATAATCTCTTTGGTTGAAAGTGTCTGTGTGCCGATTGCAGACAACACCTTTTCCACCTGTGGGGTAACTGTGGGGTGACTGTGGGGTAACTGTCGGGTAATTGTCGGGTCGTGCCCCACAGTTTTTCGGGTATAGCGGAAAATAACCCATACACTATTTCCATCTGTATGAAACTCCGGATCGGGAATGCCGACACGCCGGCATTCGCTTATCATAAGCCCGATGCCTCGTCCCCAGCTTTCCAGAACCTCGCTTTTATACAGAACATTCGCAATAATCAGGTTTTGAGGTTCTGAATTATGCCCGCTCAATAACTTTTCCATTGTTATATCCGGCGGAAAAGTTCCACTGTTCTCAATCTCCACACGGTCATCATAGATGGCAATTCCTACCGAACTGCCGGGACGGTGGTATGAGCGGTGGCAAAGGGCATTTGTGCAGCATTCCCTCAATGCCTTGTAAGGAATCTCAAGCTCTTCCTCCCGATACAAGCCTTCAACTTTGCCCGAAAGGGAAAGATGCTTGAAAAAGAACGACATTGCAGTGTCCAGCAGTGTGTAGATATTGCCAGTGGTACGCTGATTGTCTATAAACTCGTCTTTTGTAGTTCCTTTGAAACGCGCCAACCGAAGCAGGCACTGGGGATAGAAGTAAAAATCACGACCGAACAAGACTGCGGAAGCATTATTCAGTTTTCCGTCATGTAACAGGTTGAATTTTTCGAGTATGGTCGGCAAATCCTCCCTTATGGTGGCTTCGGGTAGGCGACCGCACCGGATGCCTCCACGTACCGCTCCCATAATGGCATGTTCATCAAGGTCAGTAACTTTGATGTCGGGATTCGTCATCGCCTCCCAAGCGTATTTCCCACCTCGCTGCATAAGCAGTTGGTTATATACGTCTTGCGGCATGGAGGATGTCACGCTCTCCAATCGAAGATAAGCCCGTCCCTTATAGGAGAACGGACGCATATAACGTTGGCTGTCCGCAGACAAGGCTATCACACTCTTGTCTGTATTTTGGATACTGATATACGAAACTTCGAGTGTGGCAAATGGTTCAAAACGCCGGATGGCTTCCGCAATATCACGCTTCGTCTTGTCGCTCACTTCCTGCCCGATGATCTTTCCTTTGTCGGTCACACCGAACAACACCGTGCCACCTTCGCTGTTAAGGAAAGCGCAGAGCGTTTCCATGCCGCGCTCCAACTGCCCGGTGGTTTCCTTGAACTCCACCTGCCCGTTTTCCTTTTCGGCTATCAGTTGTTTTACTATATCGAGGTTGTCTATGTTCATATTCAATTCGTAACAATTGTACAAAGATAGCGTTTTTCGCTGAAATTCGGGGCAATAGCGCGCCGAAAACGCCCTTTTTCGTATAGATTTTACTCAAACGGGAGAACAGCATGATACCATTCTCCCGCTTATACCTGATTTTATCTTCTCATACGTTCCAGCTCTTCATCGCGCAGCATTCTCTCGTTCAGTTTCTCCTGCATCTTGTCGAGGAAATAGGTACGGCTTTCGTTTTTCCGACGTTTGATGTCGGTATAGAAGCGGTAGCAATCCTTCGACTCAATACCGAATATCTTGTAGAGAATCGGGGCGAGCTGTTTTAGCGGCATATTGCCGTTGTTGATACAGCCCATCTCGTCTATGCCGTAGATAAGTTCCACGAGGTCGATGGCGTTGCCCGTCCAAAGAAGGCTGGCGGTGGTTTCTGTTGCGTTGTTGGCGGATATTAGTGGTGGCACTTGGGGCGTGGCAAGGAATTTCTGCATCTTTCTTACGAAAGACAGAGCCTTGCTGACGTAGGCGGCAATCTCTCTTCTTTCTTCTGACAGATTACGCACCGGATGGTGCTGCAACTCGATTTCGATGTAGGCAAGCGCGATGACGGTAAGGTTCATGTCCATGCCGCCGTTGCACAGTTCTATTACTTGGGTGGCGAAAGCCGTGTATGCTTTTTCCATATTGCAGTCTCCGGCTTCGTTTATCCGGCGGAAGAACTCGGTTTCCGCCAATAAAAAATAATTCATGTCCTGTCAATTTTGAAATTTTACACTCTGTTTTCGGTATGCGCACATGAATATAATTGGCAAAAAAACGCGGCAGAAAACAAAAAATCCAACGCTCAATTTTACAAAGTGTTGTATTTCAGTGGTATAAAATTCAATATTTTTTCACAGGGACAAATTATCTCCGACTTAAATTGTTTGTAATCAGAACATTTATTCTATTCTTGAAAATAAAAATGTATGCTTGCCGCACATTTTGGCTATCTTGCTTTTTTATCAAGGATGTAGATAATGCGGCATACACCGTTGGGAAAACTTTTCAAAGAGGAAAGCGTCCAGTGTTGCTCTGGCAGAGCCGCCTTAAAAAAATGTCGTCCGCTTCCGGATATGAAAGGAACGGTGTATAGTATGATTTCATCCACAGCGTGCATACGCAGTAGTCCGTTTATATAGTCTGCCGTGTCCGGTGTGGCTTCCGCGAGGTAACGGATGTTTGTGCCGTCTTTTCTCCATTCGTGCAGCATTGAAATGGAATAGTCTGGTGTCACGCGGTAAAGGGCGTTCTTCCTGATTTCATCAAGACCGCAACGGTCAAGGCACAAATCCTGATGTGCTTTATAATATAACTCTGAAGAAAGACATCCGTCCATCGTCAGTACGGCGAGAATCTGAACTTTACCCATAATCGTTACCTTTCATTAGGCAAGGGCAAAAAAGTAGCGTGCAATTCACACTACCTTCAAGCGATGGCTCTGGTAAAGCCTTTACGGAGAGTACGTGAATGCACGCTATGCGTAAGCATAGCATAAGCATCACGCAATCGTCTCCGTAGTTCCAATTTACCAGATTTTCGCTTGAAACGCCTTGCGGTCTTATCCTATATGTTGGCGGCGAAAAGCTCCTGCCAATCGCCGTTTTTCTCAAATGTTATGCAAAGATAGCCAAATTCAGTGAATTACAGGCTATGATTGCTTGAATTTATATTTAAGTCCATACTCTTCAAGTTTGCTGTATAGTGTTGTCCTGCCTATTCCGAGCAGTTCGGCGGCGACACTCCGGTTGCCGTTTGCCTGTTTCAACGCACGCAATATCCGCTCCTTATCCTCCGCGTCATTGCGCAGGGCGAAGTTGACAGTAGAGGTCGGTTTCGTCACGGCAAGTTCCAGATGCTCTTTCATGACAACACCTTCCTGCGCCTGCAATACAGCACCCATAACTTTCTGCCGAAGTTCCCGCACGTTGCCCGGCCATGCGTGTGTCAGCAACGCTTTACGTGCTTCGGAACTGAACCCGCTCACGCTACACTCCAGCTCTCTGTTTGCCATATCACGGAAGAACTCTGCCAGCGGCATGATGTCTTCCTGACAGTCACGCAACGGAGGAACGGTTATCCCGAAGTCGTGCAGGCGGTACAGAAGATCCTGCCGAAAACGCTTTTCACTCACTGCCGCTTCCAGATCCTCGTTGGTGGCGGCGATGATGCGGACATTGAAACTCCTGTCTGCCTTGTCTCCGACCGGGCGATACCGCCTCTCCTGTATGGCGCGGAGCAACATCTGTTGGGTTTCCAACGCGAGGTTTCCTACCTCGTCCAGAAACAGCGTGCCGCCTTCCGCCTCATGGAAATATCCTTTCTTGGCACAATCTGCTCCTGTAAACGCTCCCTTGACGTGTCCGAAGAAGGCCGAGGGCGCAAGCTCTTTGGTGAGTGAACCGCAGTCCACCGCCACGAATGGCTTGACTGCCCGCTTGCTCTTGTCGTGCAGGTGGTGGGCAATATGTTCCTTACCCGTGCCGTTCTCTCCGAATATCATCACGCTCATATCGGTAGCGGCTACCAGCCTTATACGGTGCATGATTTTCTGAAATGCGGAACCGTCACGGGCGAACACAGGCATACGGCGTTGTCCTGCCTGACGTTCTTTCAGTATGGAACGGATCAGGGGGACAAGTTTATCCTCCACAAGCTGTTTGGGAATATAGTCTATCGAGCCGAGTTTCATGCTTTCCACGGCGGTATTAACTTCGGCGTAGTCGGTCATAATGATGAAGGGCTGCATCTTTCCCTCCTTTCGCATCCAGCGCAAAAGGTCAATGCCGTTACCGTCAGGCAGGCGCAGGTCGGCAACCACGATGTCATTATCTGTCGCCTGTTGTAGATGTTTCTTCGCGGTTGAGAGGTGGTAAGCCTTCACGGTGCGGTAGCCCTCCCGCGCCAGCATGTTGCAGACAAACTCGCAGTAC
The DNA here is from genome assembly GCF_000224595.1 of Prevotella sp. C561. Taxonomy (NCBI): domain Bacteria; kingdom Pseudomonadati; phylum Bacteroidota; class Bacteroidia; order Bacteroidales; family Prevotellaceae; genus Prevotella; species Prevotella sp. C561. The sequence goes on from NZ_JH114146.1 coordinate 63,152, forward strand.
ACGATATTGTCTTCTACCACAATTATTGTTGTCTTATCCATCTTCGTATTTTCTCCTTTCCTCTTCTGCCAACCGGATTATTTCCGCTCCCTTATCCAGCACGGCAGTCACGGCATGGCTTAACGCTTCACCATCCGGGAGTACATCGCCATGAAGCAATCTGTAAAGTACATTTAGCGGTTGGTCGGCACGTAGCACCTCCCACGAGCTGCGCAGGTGGTGTGTCAGGGAATCCAGCTTTTGCAGGTCTTTTTCTGTTGCCGCTTCCCGTATTGTCTGCATCTCTTTTTCAGTTTCCGTCATCAACTTTTCCAGCATAACGGCTTCATTGCCGTAAGACAGCAAAGCTGAAAAATCCGGTTTCCCGTCCGGTGTTTCTTTTATGGCACACCTGTCGGAAACCTCCATCAACTCCGATATGGAGAACGGCTTGAACAGGCATCCGGCAAAGCCTTTTGCCAATAGTTCCCCTTTGTTACAACTGCCCGAAGCGGTTGCCACAACCACCGGGATTGTTGGTGAATTGCCCACGTTGGACGAACGCAACAGTTCCAGTAATTCGAAACCGTTTATACCGGGCATATTCAAGTCTGTCAGCAACAGGCTGTATTCTTTCTGGCGTATCATTTCCATCAGTTCCGCAGCATCGGTGCAAGTGTCGCAGTGTATTCCTTCTTGGGAGTACATCTCTTTCAGCATCAGAAGTAATACCTCATCATTGTCAATGGCGACAACATCATGGAATTTATTGTTATGATAAACAGGTGTATTGCTTGTATATCCAAGCTGTTCTTCAGCTTCCTGCATAGAAATTTCAACTGTGAAACGACTGCCTTTCCCTTTCTTGCTGTCCAAACGGATTGTTCCGCCAAGCATCGACACAATATTACGCATTATGGCAAGCCCAAGCCCGAAACCCTCCTTTGCGGCGGCATTTGATAGACGTTCAAACGCACCGAACGCTTGTTTCTGTTCCTCTTCTGTCATGCCTGTACCTGTATCTTCAACGACCAGTGTCAGAACTCCATTATCATATTCAGTAATCAAAGAAACACCGCCTTCTTCTGTGAACTTGACTGCGTTTGACAGCAGGTTATTCCCGATTTGTATTATTCGCTCTTTGTCGGTCAATACAATGGCATCGTGTCCAGTCTTCACGGACAAGGACAACCCTTTGTTCACTGCAACAGGAATGAACTCCGTTTCAAGTGTGTGCGTGATTGCAGAAATCCGGCAGGGTGACAGACGGGGCTGTTCCTTGCCGTTGTCCAGGCGGAAGAAGTCAAGCAAAGTGTTGAGCATATCCCGCATACGGTCGGAGGATTGCAGTATATTTCGGATATATTGCCCATTATTACCGCTATTGCATTCTTTCCGCAAAAGTTCGGTATAGCCAGTTATTGCCGTCAGTGGTGTACGCAACTCATGGGTAATAGTATGTACCGCTTTCTTTCGGGAGGTTATGAGTACCTCATTTTGTTGCACGGACTGTTCCAATTGCTCGATCAAATCCGTTGTCTTGCGTTTGTATCGTTTAATGTTCTTTGCATCACGGTGTATGATGATATAGGAAATGACCAACAGCAAAAGAACAAATCCCATCAAGCCGCCTATCTGCATAAATGATTTTTTACGCATCGCTGTTATCTCGCTTTCTCTATTTTGTAAATCAGATTGTACCTTCTTTTCGATTTGGCAAATCAATCCTTGCAGTTGTCTGTTAAGTTCTGCATTACGGGCAGCAAGACTATCGGCTTGTTCTGACAATCGACGGCTCTGCGCTTTCTGTTCGTTGACCATGTTTCTATTGGATGAACGGAGCGTAGTCGTTGTTGTCGTTGGCTTCGTTCCCTCTTTTTTGCCAAAGATGCCCAAGAAACCTTTTCGTTTTGGCTTTTTGGACTGTTCCTGCACACTTTTCTGCACAATAACCGGAATTTGATTGGCTATCTTCTTGTTAATAGATTGTTGTTCATCCATTAACCGGACTATCTGGAACATCTGTCGTTCCTTATCCTCTAAAAGACTGCGCACACTATCGATGCGCTCTGCTGGATAGGTGGCCTTGAAACGGCAGAGCATACTGTCCATTGCCATACGCCGTGCATGGTAATGCTCGATATCTTTATCGTTCCATTCCAGTATTGTTTCACCCAATAGAGAAAATTTTATCATTTGAATATTGATATTGTTTATTTCTTTTCGGAGCTCGTCTATTTTTTTATTGCCAAGTTCTAATGCTTCTATCTCCTGCCATTCATAGAGGCTATTATATGCCATACATCCGATAAGAATGGAGATAAGTATATATCCCAACTGTATTGCCTTATAGAAATTTCCTGACCGCTCCATTATTTTGATGACATTGATTTTTGGAACATGAATAAAAGTTTATCTTTTTCGTTCATGCGGATATTATCAGAATAATCGCCTTTTGTTATTTGATACCCGCATGGCTTGACCATAAAAACGCCTAAGCCCTTAGTGTATGAACTTACTTCTGAGGCGTAGTCTTTACTTGTATTTAATGGAACTTTCCCTTTAATATGACACCACTCATTATTGCAACTGATGTCTTCAATCTCAGACATCATTTTTTGCAAATCTGTAATAGCTTTGGAACTTGCCGCTTGGGGTATCTGCAACTCAAAATAGAGCATCGGTTCGAGAATGTCCACACCTGACTGTTGCAAGGCCAGCCTGAAGACATAAGGGGTCAGCTGTCTGAAATCAGCAGGTGTACTTACCGGGCTATAATACTCGGCTTGAGTAAAAGTTACTTTCAGATCAGTCACTTCCCATCCATGTAAACCAGATTGGCAAGACATACGAATCCCTTCAAAAACGGCATTTTGAAAAGAATGGTTCAGATAACCATAGGAGATGTCACTTTCGATTTGCAACCCTGTCCCTAACGGCAAGGGTTCAAGCGTCAGCCCTATTGTGGCCCAGTAAGGGTTGGGTGGCACTTCGATCTGAATAATCTTATTGACCTTTTTTACAGGTCGTTCTTTGTAGATAGTCTTGATCTCATCAAAATGGACCTTTACGGAAAATCGTTCTTCCAGCAATGTCTGTATGATTTCCTTTTGTGTCAAACCATATAACGAGATTTCCAATTCATCACTATATGAGTTTATGGAAAAGGACAAAGACGGGTCTTCAATCCACAATGTATTCAGAGCGGATATCACCTTGCTTCTCTCTTCGGACCTGTCTGGCCGGACGGAGGATTTGAGAGCGGGATGCTGATGAGATAACCCTTGAATCAAACAAGGTTTAGTACCTAAATAATCTCCGATTCGAAAATCTTCCATATCTTCTACAATCGCGATATCATTGGCCCCCACTTCATCAACATTTATCTCTCTGCCCTGATAAATAGTCTTTAGATTTTTAATCTTGATGAATTTTTCCGAATCGTTGATTCTTACAATGTCTCGAAGTCTCAGACTTCCGTCAATTATTTTTAGAAAACTTCTTTTATGTCCTTTGGGGTCATGCTCTATCTTATAGAGATAAGCTGAAAGTCTGTTTGAGACTGATTCTGGAGGAAGTATAAAAGAAGAGATGGCGTCCAACAACTCATTGATACCGATATTGAACATTGCTGATCCATGTAGTACCGGATAGACTTTGGCTTTTGCCACAAGATCGATTATCGTATTCCAATAATCAGCCGGTGAAATTTCGCTATCCGCCAAATATCGTTCTAATATATTGTCGTCATGGTTGCATACAAATTCTTTGTATTCTTCCTTTATATATGTTTGGGAGCAAATCGGATAAACCAATCCATCGACAACAGTTTGCATAAACAGGACATCTTGAGACAGATTTGTTTTTATATCCAGATACAAACGCTCTAAATTCACACCGTCACGGTCAATTTTATTGATAAATATAATTGTCGGGATTTGCAGTTTTTGTAAAGTATTGAACAGCAACTTTGTTTGCGCTTGTATGCCTTCCTTTGCGGATAAGATGAGGACTGCTCCATCAAGCATTTTGAATGTCCGCTCCACTTCCGCAATAAAATCCATGTGTCCCGGAGTGTCAATGATATTGCATTTCACTCCATTCCAGATAATAGATGTCGTAGAAGCCCGAACAGTAATTCCTCTACGTTTCTCTATATCCATAGAGTCTGTTATGGTGTCACCATTATCCACACGGCCGCACTTTTCCGTTGCTCCACTGGCAAACAGCAGATTCTCGGTTACGGAAGTTTTTCCTGCATCAATGTGAGCAAGAATTCCTAAATTTATAATATTCATTTGGATTAAGCAATAATATACTACAATAGATGCATTGTCGAAACGCACCTTTTAATACCTCCTCGTAGCATGTGAGAACTACAGGATTACTAACTCGTATTAATATGTATATTATTACTGCCGCATAACGATTACAAAATTACACAAAAAAATATATCTAACAAAAGTGGGAGGATTTTTTAACTTTTTACCATAGACATTTTATTAGGGAAGCGTAGGTTCAACTGGTAAGTACAAATAAGTAGAAATGTTTGAACAACAACGTTTTAGGAAGTTGAAAAAAATCAAGTTTCTCTCTCGGTATAACGTTTATTTTGGCCAATATCTTCTTTAGTTTGGCATTTGAGTATTTCCCATTCGTGTTCTATTTAGCTCCTTATTATGAGTATGTAGCAAGTTGCTTATCAAATTCAGCCTCTTTGAGGGTCAAATATGGTTTTGCAAATGGTGACTGACAAGACATAAACAAGGTCAGCAGGATTTTTTACATAAATGGACATGAATGTATATAACCTAAAATAAGAATAAATTTTAATAAGGGCTGCCCAAAAAGAAAAAAAATGCAGTTGCCATCCTACAGATACTTGCAGAAAGGATAAAATTTACTTTTAGACCTTTTGGGATAGCCCTTATTAATACTTCAGATAAAATTCCTAAGGTTATATTTTCAATCCTTTGGACCGGGTTTCCTCCTTGGCATACAGCCCCGGATGCCCAGTTATGGTGTGATTGGCGATAATACTTTCCGATGGATTGCGTATTTGCGGTGATGTATCTTCGGGATATTGCCTGATACCGTTTCGCACACCTTTCGCTTCCGGTTTGACCTGTTGCCCTTCATGCTCCTTTTCGGTGATTTCGGGTGTAGGCGGCGCAAGTTCCAGCTGTATCTTGCGGTCAAGGGCGGCAAGTTCGGACTTCAACTGTTTCAGTTCTTCCTCCTTCTTCCACACCTTGCCTGCTATCTCCTGCAACTGCGGTATCTCACGTTCCAAGACCTCATTCTTCGCTTTATACTGGTCGATGATGGAGGGGATTCTCTCAATCGCGTTGAGGAAGTTGCGGGCGGCGGCCAACGGGTCAGCCAGCGCCAGATGCCCGTTGTTGTAGGTGTACTTGTAGTTCCCCTCGACCACGAAGCGGTTGTCGGTAAACTCCAATCCCTCTTTGAGTATCCTTTCGCTGACCACCTTTATCGGGAAACCGTAAAACTCTCCAACCTGCGTGTACAACCCTCCGGTCGTGGCATTCTTGGCTATCTCCTGCAAACGCTTTCCGATGACTTTCTCATCGGCGGAATCCACTCCGTCCACCTTTATTATATTAAGGTGATTGCCCTCCTTGTCGGTCTGCACCACAGAGAGGAAGCGGTTCCAGTCCTCCGTCATGGCATCTATGAAAGCTGTGTTGTTGCCCAGCTCGCGGGTCTTCGATTCCAGCTTGAACTCCGAATCACGCTTGCCCTTGTTGAACGACTTGCGTTCCCCTTCGAGCGAGGCGATACGTTTTTCCAGTTTCGCCTTGTCCAGCAGGTCGGTGTTGCCGGATAGCAACGCCATATATTCCGAGAAGTTCATGCCCGATTTCTCGTCCATTGCCCCCTCGTCGATGGTACGCGCTTCCATAGCACCGCTTTTAAGCTGGCTGATGAAAGTCTGCTTGCAGTGCAGGAGGTTGAACTTGTAACTGTCCAGTGATTTTTCCACCGCGTAGATTATTACGTCCACGTTGTTCCCGGCGAAATGCTTGGCTATCTCGTTGCCTGCTCTAACTCCCCGTCCGTCACGCTGTTGCAGGTCGGACGGTCGCCACGGCGTATCAAGATGATGAATTGCCACACACCGTTTCTGTGCGTTCACACCCGTTCCGAGCATGGAGGTGGAGCCGAACAGCACACGCACCGTCCCGGCGTTCATGGCATCTATCACCGCCTTCCGAGCCTTGTCGGTCTTGCACTCCTGAATGAAGCGCACCTCGCTTGGCGGTATGCCGTAGTCCTCCGTCAGTTTGCGCTTGATTTCCGAATAGACGTTCCACCCATCGCCCGGCTGGTAAGTCCCCAAGTCAGAGAAAACGAACTGCGTGCCTTTCTGCGCGTCGTATTTTTGATAATACTCCGCGATTATTTTGGCACAGTGGCTCGCCTTGTTGTCGGGGTGGTCTTCGTAATGCGGGTCTATCATGCGCATGTCGAGTGCCATCTTCCGGGCATAATCAGTCATTAAGAATTAAGGGAAACAGAGGGAAACGCAAGGAATGTAACTATTTGAAATATCATCATTTAGCATTTCTCTGCTATTATAAGGGTAAGCGAAAACGAGCATCAAACGGCAGGAGTTCCGTTACCAAATCGTAACCCATCAAGGAAAAAGCAAAAAGGGGTTACGAATTGAAGCTAAACAACTGTTTCATAGGTTTTTATTCCTCATCTTTCATTTTTTTGCATCGCTCAGGAATACTTGTTCATCTGTACCTTTGCAAGCAAAGGAAATTTAGAAAAAACGACAGAAAAATGAAAGAAAACAAACTCAAAGTATCGTTCTTCGTTCAGGCGAAACGAACCGACAAGAAAGGACTTGTGCCTGTCATTGGGCGAATCTCCGTTGGCAGAACCCATTCGGGCTTCTCCACCAAGTGTAAGACTCCGCTCGCTCTTTGGGACAGTCGCAAGCAAAGGCTTATCGGCAAGAGTAGCATGGCTGTGTCCGTCAACCAGAAACTCGGTGAATGCACCGCACTCATCCACGCACGCTTTCATGAACTCAGCGAAAGAGAAGAATCCTTTACCGCCACAGACGTGAGGGATGCCTATCAGGGGCAAATCCACCGTCAGGCCTTGCTCTTGGAGAGTTTTGGGGAGTATCTCACACAGACAAAGGAACGTGTCGGTATCGACCGAGCCTTAAAGACGTTCAAACTCCGTACCTACCAACTCTCCCTGCTCCGTGAGTATGTACAAAAGAAGTACAAGGTAAGCGACATTCCCCTTTCACAGTTGGACAATACCTTTATCGAGGGTTTTGAGTATTATCTTACCATCGACCGCAGACTGAAACGCAGTAGCATATCGAGTACTTTGTCCACCTTGCAGACCATCGTCCGCATGGCGGTGAAGAAAGGCGTGCTGGACTTCTATCCGTTCTTGGGCTACAGTTACGAGCGACCAAAGGGTGAACCGAGAAGCATCACGAAGGAAGAACTTGAGCGCATCATCGACTTGGAGATTGAATGGGAGAACTACCGCATTGTCCGTGATCTCTTTGTCTTTTCCTGCTTCACAGGTCTGGCAATCTCCGACGTCCGTAATCTTCGGGAGGAAAACATCGTTTTGGAAGAAGGCGAACTCTGCATCAAGGGCAGGCGAATGAAAACCAAGACTCCGTATCGTGTACAAGTACTTCCTCCTGCTTGGGCGATAATGGAGCGGTACAGGGGAAAGCGTGCAGGCTTTGTCTTTGACGTTCCAACCACCGACGTTATCCTCAATGGCATGCACTATATACAGCGAAATATCAGTATGGAAACTCCGCTGACCTTTCACATGGCAAGACACACCTTTGCATCGCTTATCACGCTTTCGGCAGGTGTACCTATTGAAACGGTGAGCCGTATGCTCGGACACACAAATTTGAGAACAACACAAATTTATGCAGCTGTTTCCTCCGAGAGAATCCATCGAGATATGCAGAAAGTGCAGCAACGCATACAAGATACATTCACCTTAAAACTTTGACATTATGGCACGAAGCACATTCAAGACACTATTCTATATCAACCGTTCCAAACAAAAGAAAAACGGCAGCTGCCCGATTATGGGACGCATCACCATAGACGGTGAGCAGGTGCAATACAGCACGGGCAAGGAAATCGCTCCCGAACTTTGGGACAGTCGTAAGGGACGGTGCAAAGGAACAGGCGAAGAGACAAAGGAAATCAACCGCTATTTACAAAGCAAAGAGGAACAAGCCACAGCGAAGTATCAAGAATTAGTTTGGCAACGTGGCTATATCACCGCTGAGTTGCTGAAGCGTGAACTCATGGAAGAAGACAAGCCCAAAGGTTTTCTTATGGAGGAAGCACGACTATTTATTGAAGAAAAGCGTCCTTGCGTAGGACTGACGATTGCCAAGCCGACTTTTGCTAATTACATCTATGCAGCGCAGCTCATTAAGTCCTATCTGCGTGAACGCTTAGGTCAGGAAGATATTCGATATGCACAATTGGACTATGCCTTTATTGAGGGATTGGACTTCTACCTTAAATCAGAGCGCAACCTCTCTCTTGCCACTATTCAGATTGTGGTCATCTTTCTGCGGAAACTCGTCGGTATCGGACAGCAGAAGAAATACATCCGCGTCGACCCCTTTGTGGATTACAAGGCAGAACTGCCACACCGCACACGCAGGTATCTCACTACGGAGGAACTGCAACGGGTACTGCAAACTCCCATCATTGACAGGCAGTTCGAGCGAGCAAGACAATTCTTCCTTTTCTGTGCCTTCACTGGTTTGGCTCGTGTGGACATGCAACGGCTCAAACCGAAGCATATCATCCATAATGCAGACGGAACAGAGGAAATCCGCATCAAGCGGCAGAAAACAGACGTGGAAGCCATCATTCCACTCCTGCCCATTGCGGGGCAAATCCTTTCGCTCTATATCAAGGATAAGAAAGCGGACGACTTGATATTCCCCAATCTCACAATAAGGAAAGCATCCTTTGCGTGTGTAAACATCGGTCAGATATGCCGAATAGAGAAAGGCTTGACCTTCCATATGGCACGCCACACATTTTCTACCACGATATGCCTATCCAACGGCATATCAATGGAAACACTCAGCAAGATGCTCGGACACAGCAATATCGGCACGACACAAATTTACGGAAAGATAACTGACCATAAGATACAAGAGGATATGACCGCACTCACTCATAGAGAGCATTCAGCCTTTGAAGGCTATTGTGAGTCGATTGCACGGCAGAATATGCCACTGCAACAAGCATAAGAAAGAAGTAATTATAAAACATATATTATTCACGATTGAGAAACAAACGATTATGAAACAGAATACCAAACAGGAACTGTCTTATTTTCGGTTGAAATTAAGAAGTTATATGAGTGAGCATCACCCCGAAAGATTGCACGACACGGAGTTTATCACCACACGGGCAGACATGGCTCTAACTGCTTACTGCGATGCAGTGGCACAAGGTTTTTCGCACCTCGAAGCAGAGAGCATAGCAAGTGAGGTATTGTATCAAGGTTTGCATTTTTCCAAGTACGACACGCTTGTATCCGTGTTGGAAAACGAGTTTGAGGGGGAACTGCCTGCTCCGCTCCCCGATATGCTCGCACCCATATTGTTGTCGAACAAGGCTATTCAAGCCACATTCGACAAGTTCGGTTTGACGGGCACATTTGCCGCAAGCGGACAATACGACCGTCTTTACACCGAACTCACAGGCACGATTGTGCTGCTCATCGAGAGCAATAACCTGCCAACGGTCAGACTGACGGAGGAAGCAAGCCCGAAGGCGTTGTAAGCAAAGGCGCACGCAAAGTCCCTGATGCCGTTTCTTATCGTGCAAATGTACAACGGCAGCCAATCTGCCCTGAAAGGTCGAGTCCTGCGGATGGAGAGAAGAATCTCCACCGCAGGATTTTTCTTTTTCAAGGTGGTATTACAATTTTCAATAGCCATGCGGTTGTATTCATCTCTCCCAACCTTGCAGGGCAGGGCTGCCGTAGAGAGTATAGGCACGACAAGAATACGGCATACTCAGGCTCTTTGGACGCAAGGCGTAACAACCAACAACAGATAGGAATAACGATAGTATTGTCAATCTGTTGTTTGTACAATTTGTTGTCCTGACTATCTGTTGTCAAAACTATCTGTTGTCATGACTATCTATTGTCAAAACTATATATCGTCAAAATAATCTATCGATAGTTCTACATATCGATTTGTCGAACTATCGAATTATCGATAAAACAACAAAATAATAAAAGGAACGAGCCGGCACCTCTTCTCATTACCGCAATCATACCATTCTTATACAGAACATAAGAGTTTTTCAGCAGCGACTCCAAATCTGATAAGGAAAGCTACCAGCCTTTGGACTTAAAGCTTATGAGCTTTCTATAAAAAGCTTATAAGCAATCTATGAAAAGCTTATAAGTAATCTGACAAAAGCTTATAAGTTATTTACAAAAAGCTTATAAGCTTTTTGCTAAAAGCTTAAGAGCTTTTTTAATGAAAGCTTAAGAGTTTTTCTGACTGACAGACTAACTTCTCTTCTTTTCCTTCTATATCCTTGCTTTTCTGCGTTGCTTTGTTCAATAAAGTTATACGCTTACCTTTGCACACAACAATAGTGGCAACAGACTGTATATGAGTTTGTTTGCCGAGTAACAATAACGTAATCAAAACAAAAAGAATGCAATGAAACTCATCATTATCGATCGCAAGGTATGGGAGCAGCACTGCTCCGACTTTGCAAACTTTATTCATCGTATCGAACAACTCATCGGCAATCCGCCCGAAAAGGACGAATGGCTCGACAACGAAGCTGTATGTCGCAGACTCGGTATCAGCAAGCGTACCCTGCAATCATACCGAGATACGGGAAAAATCCCTTTCTCAATGATTGGACACAAGTGCTATTACAAGGAGAGCGACATCACGGAGTTACTGAACGCAAACAATGAATGAACTATGGAAGAGAAAGAAATCATTACACAGCAAGACTCTCAAATGCAGATGTTTGCACAGTTGATGGAGGGTACTTTGAAGAAACTGGAGCGTTATTGTTCTACAGCCCGTCCGATGCTGGGCGGAGAAGTTTATCTTACAGGCGAAGATGTTTGTAAACTCTTACGGCTGAGTACCCGTACACTTCAGGACTATCGGGACAACGGTACGATTGCCTACTGTAAAATCGGCGGCAAGATACTCTATAGGCAGAGCGACATACAAGCCATGCTCGAAAGACATTATTACCCAATACACAAGAAGCCATGCCGACCATAGATGAAAAGAGAAAAGCCGTTTTAGAGCAAGCCATCAGAGATATGGGAAATTATGGCGTAAAACTCCGCAAGCCCGAGGAATTGCCCGATTTTGACCAGCCCGTAGATTATGAAGAGGAGAAGAAAAGATTTGAGCCTGTTAAAGTTGAGGAACAAAATGACGAGGAGAGTCACAAGGACTATTCTCAACCGTCCTATCAAAAAACAGAGTTGTCACCAACGGAGAGGGCTACTTCTACCGAAGAGAATCATCAACGAATGGGAAAAACAAGGGACAGGAAGCAATTATCCGAGTTTCAGGGGAAATATCTACGGCCCTTTCGCAACAGCCACCGCAAAGCCGTGTATGTATCAGAGGAAACTCAACGAAAGTTGGACTTCGTGGTGAGGAAAATCGGTGAGCAGGGAGCAAGCGTTTCAGGATATGTGGAGCAGGTGCTTCGAGAACATCTCGACCAATACAAAGATGATGTGGAAAGATGGCGGAAACTCTGAAGTACTGCATTCCTCGAATGCAAGCCTACGCTGAGTTACTGTATTCAGTGAATGCAGTAACACGGCATGGGCTTATAATCCCATTTTCTACATCAGCAAGGTGTGTCTTTGTGACACAAACTGCCGTTTGTACCACAAAGACCCTTGCCCCGAAGGGAGATTAAATCACTCCAAAGTCGTGATTAGAAGCACAAAAATAAGAGAATATGGCAAGCGATAAATCAAGGAAAAAAGTAGCGAAAAAGTATGGTGATATGCCCGACAAGTGGGACGATTGGCACGTCCGTTTACCAGACCTGAAAGACCAAATACGAGTGATAGACCTCTATCACAAATCAGGCTCAATGTCCAAGTCAGAGTTCGTGCGTGCAAGGTTATTAGGAGAGCATTTCAAGGTGATAGCGGTGGATAAGTCCGCCGTGGAGTATTATCGCAAGCTCTCTGAACTCACAGCCCAAGTACATAAAATTGGAGTGAACTACAATCAGGTGGTACGACTGATGCGCCTTTATACGGCAGAGAAAAGCATACAGACATTGTTGCGGGAGCTTATCGGTTTGACAAAAGAACTCACTGCCTTGCAAGAAAAAGCAGTGAGTTTAACCATTGACTATCGAGAGAGATAAGGAATGTGCGATGGAATTAGATGTCCCCAAGCATTTTTTGCAGCAGATTGCCCGATGAACTTACTATCTGAAAGTCTACCGTCTGGTTTTCCACAGATTTTATCTCAGTTACCTTGAAACGGCAAATAGCTTTCTGACGTTCCAAAGTGTCTCGGACAGGAGACAGGTCTCGTATCTGTCCTGCAAACGTTCTATAGGGAGATTGCAGATAAATCATTTGTCCGTTTACATTGTCGGGGCGTTTATTCTCGAACTTTAATAAGATGGTTATATCTGTGCTGTCCGCTGGTGTTGCGGTTGTTGCTCCGTGTACGGTAGCCGTACCCGAATATACTTGTTCATAGGGTAGGAAATAGGCTACGGCTAACAGACAAAGCAATACAGCCCCAATGGCGGTGATGCCGTATCGGACAAGTGAAGAGGGTATCTGCCCCACGATGCTGCGTACTTTCTCGCTGCGAAGTTCAAAACTCCGTTCTTGTTTCTTCTCTTCTTCCATATTAGTTGCCAAGTTCTAATTGATTCTTTACTAAGGCAAAATATTTACCACGTTTAGCAGTCAGTTCCTCGTGTGTACCTACCTCTACAATTTTACCTTCATCCAAAACTACAATTTGGTCGGCATCGCGAACAGTGGAAAGGCGGTGTGCCACTACTACAACTGTTTTTCCCTTGTAGAACTCCGAAAGCTTTTCAGTAATGGCTCGTTCATTGTTGGCATCGAGGGCATTGGTCGCTTCGTCCAAGAAGACGAACATTGGATTCTTATAAACTACCCTTGCAATAAGGATGCGTTGTCGTTGCCCTTGACTAATGCCTTGTCCGTCCTGTCCTATCATCGTGTTGTAAGCCAAAGGCAGGGCTTCTATATAGTCGGCTATGTTTGCTACATGGGCAGCATGACGGATACGTTCGATGTCGGGTTCATCATCAGATATGGCGATATTTCTCGCAATGGTATCGGAGAAGAGATATCCCTCCTGCATCACCGCACCGCATTGGCTTCGCCACCAGCCGAGGTTGTATTCACTCAAATTGGCATTGCCTATCTCGATGTTTCCATTCAGTGGCTCATAGAATCCCAAAAGGAGTTTTACGAGCGTGGTCTTTCCGCTTCCGCTTGCCCCCACGATTGCCGTTACCTTGCCGTTGGGAATGGAAAGGTTGATATTCGATAAAATATTTATCGGACTGTATATATCATATTTGAAGGATAAGTCTTTTATCATAAGGGAATGTCCTTTAGTATTTTTGTCCGTATAGGCGGTACGTGTCCGTTCGACATTTTCCTCGTTGGTCTCAGTGTGGATTTCGTTCATGCGGTCAAGGCTGATGCTTACGTCTTGCCATGAGTAGATGAACTGGATGAGCTGCTCCACGGGGCTGTTGAGCTGTCCGATGATGTACTGCACCGCCAGCATCATACCGAGCGTCATGTTTCCGTGTATCACGGCTGTGGCAGCAAGAACGGTGATTAAGATGTTCTTCACCTCATTGATAGTAATACTTCCTGCCTGTTGCACTTGTTGCAGATTGAGCGATTGCAGATTGACCTTAAACAGGTCGGCTTGTACGTCCTCCCATTCCCAACGTTTGCGCTGCTCGCACCCCTGCAACTTGATTTCCTGCATACCTCCTATGAGTTGGTAGGTTACATTACGGTTGCGTCCTGCCTGCTCAAAGTATTTGTAATCGAGCTGTCTGCGCTTTTTGAGAAAAAGGATAACCCAACCTGCATATAGGATTGTGCCGATGAGGAAGACGGCAAAGATTCCGAGGTTATAAACAGCCAAAATTCCCCCAAACACTAAGAAGGTAAAGAATGAAAAAAGTAGGCTCAGGCTACTTGATGTAAGAAATTGTTCTACTCTCCTATGGTCTTCGATACGTTGCAAGATATCACCCATTTGCTTAGTATCAAAGAACTTCATTGGTAATTTCATCAATTTTATAAAAAAATCAGAAACTAATGAAATGTTGATACGGGTTGAAATATGCAGAAGTATCTTGGAACGAATAAATTCATTAGTTGTTCGACTGAACAATAGCATAAGTTCTGCTAATAGAACAAGCCAGATAAAATTTATATCTTTCCCTCCAATTCCCATATCTACAATAGTTTGAGTAAGAAACGGAAAGATTAACTGTAAAAGCGAACCTATTAAAAGACTAATGATTAGCTGAAGAAAATAATATTTATATTTTCCAATATACTTATATAAGAATTTCAGATTCTTTGAATCCCCTTCTTGTACCATGTTATTATTATAAAAGGTGGGAGTAGGTTCAACAGATAGTATAACTCCACAAGGAATACCATTGTTTTCTGTACTTGCCCAATGTCGCTTAAAACTATCTATATCGTATTCGAGTATTCCTTTCCCTGGATCTGCAACAACAACCCCTCTTTTTTTATATTTACATAAGATGACAAAATGATTCTGATCCCAGTGTAGGATACAGGGATTTTTATAAGTCTTTAGTATATCAAGAGATACTATTTTCCCATTACATTTTAATCCTATTTTTTTTGCTAGTTCACTAATATCATACATAGAAACTCCACCTTTTGAACTTTCTAAGCTCTTTGATATTTGTTGTAGAGAATATTTTTTGCCATAGAAATGGCATAACATTACTAAGCATGCTGCTCCACATTGCATAGCGTCATGTTGCTTTATAAAAACAAAACCTGCCATTCTTATTTTGTTAATGAAATAGTAAAAAGCAACTCTCTTCCTCTCATGTGATAACTGTAAGCGTAGGTATTCATCATGTTAAAAATGGTGTAACTATAATACTGTTGATTGAAAATATTTCTCATATCAATACTGAAACGAAATGCTTTGTGTCTGTAACTGACCCCTGCATCGAAGATAGCCATAGTCTTGGTAAGATCTTGATACATTTCCTTTGTTGAAATATCTGCCATTGCCTTGAATTGCAGATTTGTTACAGGCTGTAATACCAAGTTGATATCATGTGTTTGCGACAAGAAAGATTTTGACACGTTTTGTACCTTTGTAAAGTTCTTTGAAAAGCTATAAGTATAATATAACTCCATAAAAGAAACAGGTTTGAATGAAACAGATGGAGCAACATTTAGACTGTTCCACGAATAGCTGTAAATCATACTGTTTTGCATCATCAAGCTCTTGCTGTGCATATAAATTCCGTACAGCGAAAACTTGGTGTTGATAGCTTTTACCTGTTTTGTAATATTGAAATAGGTATTAATATTGTCAGTGCCGTTAGGACTTAGTACCGGACATTCCTTAATCAATGTTTGCGACACATTCTGCGCCGACAATAAATTGTTATGCTGATGTGTGTAGCCTATACCAAAATTAAAAAAACATTTCTATTGGATATTTTAAATCGTAAATAGCATTGAGCGTAACACTCCTATTCTCACTCAAGATCCCTAAACTGTACCTTTGATAGTTCAGACTGGTTTGTATCGGTGCTGTTATAAAATCAGCCAAATCACCTATCTTGTTTGCAAAAGCCCCTTGAAGCCTTATCGTAGCTCTTGGTGTAACATTGTATAGAAAATAAAATGAAGGATTAATTACAAAGCTCCATTTCTGCTTCTTTAATGGAGTTGTTCCCTCGTTTTCAAAATCGATTCTTGTTGTAGCCAATGATACGCTTGCTTTGAAATTATATTTCCGTTGTGGGTGGGTATATTCATATTGTGGAGAGAATGAAAAATCTAATTCATTTCCCTTCACGAGGTTAAAGCCTGAATAGTCATCTGTTATCAAAGCTGAATTAACCCTATCGCTACGATATTGGAATGAAAGAGGAAAATATAATCGTGAGGCTCTTCTTTCATAAGTGGCAGAAATAGTTTCCTGATTCGTAAACTGTTTGCTGTCTGCACTTTGCAGAAAAGAGGCTACTCCTACGTCTGAAACACGAATAGTGCCATTAGGCATAGTAGTATAATTGAGAAGAGAAGAAAGACTCCAGCGAAACTTATTTGTTTTCCAACGTATGGAAAGATTGTTGGAAAACCCTAAATCGTGATATTTCTCATTTTGAAAGACCGAATTGCTATTGTTTTCAACTGTTGGCAATTCCGATTTTAAGAACAAAGCCACTGATGAAAACCGATTGGTGATATATCGTTTATCGCTATTGTCCTTGTATTCGATAGTCAGGGTAGGCTTGTGAAGTGTGAAGGCAGATTGGTATTGATAATCTTGCACTAATTCGTCCAAACCATTACCAAAAACATCTTATGATTGTAAGCATAGTTGCATTGGGAATAAGCATAGCCTACATTTGTTCTTAACGACTTGTTTTCCGACAGTTTGTTGAGTAGATTGAAACTAACAGAATAATCTTTGGGATGGATATACCTTTCTCTTTTGAGTGGTGCACTAGAAGAAGATAAGTTGCCCAATAGTTTTACACCGAAAGATTCTAACTGGTCGTTTAGAAAATGATTGATATTTTCATCGGTAGCAAACTCCCTTATGTTCCCTATCTTAAATGTTCCCAAAAGTTGCATACGCGATTTGAAGAGCATACCAGCTCCATTAGTTTGGTAAAGTCCTCCATTACTGCCTAAACCTCCAATGGCTTCATATGTCCCGACTGGTTTAAACTTGGCGTGCTTTGAAAGTTTTATATTTATTGCCACATCATCAGATAGCACGTCTTTGTCCATTTTGGCATCTTTATGATTATTCAACACCTGCACAGATGTAACGTAGTCTGCTGGGATATTGTTTGTGGCTACATTATATTGTCCACCAAGAAGATCCATTCCCTCAATGTAAAAATTGGAGATATCCTTTCCTAGATATTTTATACTTCCCGAACTAGTTACTTCTATACCGGGCAATCGCTTCATTGCATCTCTAAGCGTGTAATCGCCCTTCCCTGCGAAAGAACTCAACCGATAGGAAAGTGTATCGCCGCGCTGAATTATTTGTGGAGCCTTTACAACAACTTCCCTTAACTGCGTCTTTTTTTCAAGTAAAGTAATGTTCTTTTTTGTTTCTTTACTATCTATTACTAGCTTGGTTTTCTCAAACGAGATATGTCCGATAGAAAGTAGCACCTGCGTTTTAGAACTATTGTAGCTTAAAGCATAGCTTCCCTTCTCATTGGTAAAGCTATAGGCAATGGGCTTGTTATTTTCTAAAATCTGCACATTGGCATTGCTTATTGGCATACCATTAGAGTCCGACACAATTCCAGTTAACGTATAGTTTTTTTGAGCTTGTGCTTGCATCCAAACGAAAAGACAGAGAATATAAAGGAGTAATCTTTTCATCATTATTTAATCTCTAAAGGCACATAGCCATTTGTCCGTAGGCGTACTTGTACCCCATTGATAAAAACAGAGTTGCTTCCACCGTCGCCTTTTTCCACTCTCATGTCCGTAATGCTCTCAGTAGGGATGTTGGCTATCGGGTTTTCTTCAAAGTGATTTTTTGCCTTGATAAATTTTTCACGGCTGGTAGTAATGCTATTAGATATTTTAGGCGCAGTGATTGGCGTAGTACCTTGTCTAAACGTAATAGCTTTAAAGCGGTGGATTTTCTCGGTATCACAAGCATACATTATCAGTCCAGGCAATCCACCAAACTTCCAAGGTCCGAATTGGGATGGAATTTCTGATGAGAACCAGACATTCCAAGTACGTCCGCCATACTCTCCTACCGCTTTATTACATAGATAGCCGCATATAGTATCGATCTCTTCGGTAAGTTGCCATGAAATACCGTTCACCCCCTCTTGATAAAAATAAAGACTTGGAGGGATAACACTATACACGGAGATTGATTTGTCTGCTACATTTACAAAGGTAGTTTGGTCAAAGTAGTAGGCTGTTTTCACCACGCGCTCTTCTGCTTTCTTTACCTGCTCTTCGGTTGCTTGTCCTGTCTGCATCAAAGAGTCTAACTGAAAAGTAGCATAGTCGACAAACTTAGCGTGGATAGCATCAAACTGCAATATCGTTGTAAAAGTTTCTGTTTCGGCATTCGCTGTTTTTACAGTGTATTCGTAAATACATTCATAATTATTATTTGTTTTCTGAGCGAAAACTTGTAAAGGAATGAGTAAAAAGAGGACTAAATAATTCTGTTTCATAACTAACATGCATTAATAATATCTAATATAGTTATTCCTGATGGAAGTTTTTCTCCATTTAGGATATATGTAGGAGTTTCTCCTATATGATTATTTTTAAACCATTTATAATGTGATAATATTATATAATTTTTTGTGCTATCTTTGCTCTTATTTTTTTTGCAATAATGTTTTATAAACTTTTCTCTTCCAAAATAAAACCAATCAAAAATAAGTTTATCAATAGGAAGAGTAGGAGTATGAAGTGATAATAAAATACTGAAATCATATTTTTGCTCTTTTGACCAGCAAGCTACCACAAATTTCGTTTTAACAGTTCGACTAAGTTTTAATAAATTATAAGATTTAATGAATTCAACTCCACAAGAGTGACAATGTAGATTGATAACTATGGTTAAGTTGTTACTGGCACATTCCATTCCAAGTTCAATATCATGAGGAGCTTCGTCATAGATAGGCCCTTGTCGCTTATCATTTAACTTTTGCTTTATTAATTTTGTTTTACAGACATTTAAATTATATGTGTTCTCAAAGAGGGCAACAATATTTTCATAATATGGTCTATATAATGTTTCTATTAGAAGCAATAAGACCATAAAAATAACCGCTATCGCTATAACATCTATGAATCTTATACATCCTCCAAAAGTAAACTCTAAATTATAAAGAGCAAGAAATAAGACTAATATTTGAATAATTGTACAATAAGGGCATATTTTTTTTATCCATATCCACTGATAAAAAATGCTCCATAAACTAAATGGTATTGCTAAAATATAATATACAGAAAGTTCTGGATATAAAGTAGGAAAGAGCAGTGATACGACTATAGCTGTTCCAAAATATGAGATTCCTATATCTGATAAGTCTATCTTAAATATATTCTTTTTCGGTAAGTTACATTGAAATATATTTAAGATAGAACAGATATTAGGTTTCTCAAATGGAATAAAAGACTTATTGAAGAGTGTAATAGACGCATGGCATGCTATGATATTTACCCCAATATTTATTAACGTTTTTATTGAAAAGATAACTAAATGTTGCGCTGCTACTAAAATTAAAGTTAAAATAAAGAAAACAAAAAAAAGTGCGACTTTCTCAAATGCACGTTTCCTGTTTTTTTGATAAAAAGGCTCAATTGCTGTTTCTGTTTTTTTAGTTGTAATACAACTCCGTTCCATTGATTTATAAACTTTGTTCGCGATAGCCTCTTTTTACGAAAACCATCATGAATTAATACATCTGAGTATGTAAAATTTTCAATTAAAACGAACTTATAGTCAGTTAAATATGAAAGGTATGGAAGTTCTTGTTTGTCTATAGAATCTAAACTATCGATTTTTTTTGCATTTATTTTAATCCCATAATAAGATAATATCCTTGCATACCCTAATAGATTATCCCTATCAGGGTGAGTCCAAAAAATTCCTCTCAAATTCTTATTTGTAAAGGGTACTTTCAGTAGTCTAAGAATATAAGCTATTAATGTCACTTTTGAATTTCTTTTATTACAACATTCTTGCACAAGTCAAAGGCATTATTTTCTATTTCCACCTTTGGGGGTAGGATAACTAATCTTAATGAAATGCAACCAATAAAAGCTTGTATCCCTATCTTTTGAATAGATGCAGGTAAGGAAATTTCATCCAAACTTAAACAACGTGCAAAAGCATATTTCTCTATAGTTTGCAGAGAATTGGGAAGTTTTATTTTTTTTAATCCTTTACAACCTGCAAAAGTGCGTTCTTTTATTTCTATGATAGAATCGGGCAATACCAATTCCTGTATGCTTTCACACAATGTGAATGCCTTACCCCCTATATAAGTAACAGTATTTGGTATTTTTGAAATTGTAATCCTGCAACAATCCCAAAATGCCCCATATTCTATCCTTTTAAGATTTGGGGGCAGTGAGTCTAAACGTAAATTTTCGCACATATTAAAAGAATTTTGTCCAATAATTCTCAGAGAATTTGGCAGATATATATGATGTAGATTTTTACAAGTATCAAAAGCTCTTCCTTTGATTATTTCCACCCCTTCGGGAAGTATGACCGTTTTAATGTAATCGTTAAAAACAAAACAGCAATTTCCTATAGCCTTAACCTGTTTTAAATTATCTTCTTTAGTTAAATCCACTATACTATCTTTTCTTTCCCATTTTACAAGTTCAAGGACCCCTGTAGAGTCCGAGACCTCATATCCAAGTTTAGAGGTCTGACCTTTGACAAATTCAAGTGAGAAAAAAAATAACAAAAGGACTATAAATATTTTTTTCATAAAATGTATAAATTGAAAAAAACACGAAAACTGGTCAAAATTTAGTACTGACCAGTTTTCGTTACCTTGTCATTAACCCATTCCTGCAAACTCTAAGCATTCTTGAACGGAAGAAACTTGTTTTGTGCGTGTTGAACCATCTGTCTCTCTTACTGTGCATGGAAAACTTGCTTCACTTTCACGGTTATTACTTGTTAAATTTTCTGCACTTCCACCACGAATTGCACGCAAATCTTCGGGTTGCAAACATAAGTTTTCGGATTGTTTTTTGAATACTTTCATACTATTAATTTTTAGATAGACTCGAATATTATACATTCTCATTGATTCGCCGAGTCTGTTAACCGAAACAACAAGCTTTTATTTTTCTATAAAATAGAACCATTTAATCAATTCTTTTTTTATTCTAATTATATTTTGCAAATATATATATCTATATTGTTTATAACAAGAAAAATCAGTATTATTTTTAAAAAAATGTATTTTATGAGTATTTGCGGTATATTTGTAGTATCGTTTACTATTTACACATTATTTATAGTCTATATGGATACAAAATTAATTTCATTAAAAGATTTTGAAATTTCTCCTAACGAGAATGTCATTGAACGTAGCCAAAACTTCCAAAGTTATATAGACCAGATGGATCAGTTCGGCTGCAAGAGCTATTGGGTTATGGCAAAAACGGGAGTTGGAGCAAAAATGCAGATAGAGGGCTATGATGGTGAAGTTTCCGCATACATTTCCAATGATTACCTTGGTATGTCGCAAAGGACTGAGACCAAGGAGGCTGGCATAAATGCCGTCCTGAAATACGGTACAGGGGCAAGTGCCGCTCAAGCCATAGGAGGCTATTTAGACATCCATCAGCAGTTGGAACAAGGCATTGCAAAGTTCGTTGGTCAGGAAGATGCAATTCTCTTCTCATCTGGATTTGGTGCCAATGCAGGTTTGCTCCGTGCTATATTGGGAAAAAATGATATAGCCTACATTGATTCGTATATCCATACCAGTGCCACAAGTGGTTTAATTGGAACCAATGTAAAGCATATTGGACACAACGACATAGACTATCTTGACATGATCCTTGAACGGGAAACGGGAAAATATCAGACTCGATTGGTCATCATCGATGGGGTCTATTCCCAAAATGGAGATTTGTCAAAACTCCCGGAATACATTACAGTCTGCAAGAAGCACAATTGTCTCCTTATGATGGATGATGCCCACGGTATCGGAGTTATGGGAGAA
Source organism: Prevotella sp. C561 (assembly GCF_000224595.1). NCBI lineage: Bacteria > Pseudomonadati > Bacteroidota > Bacteroidia > Bacteroidales > Prevotellaceae > Prevotella > Prevotella sp. C561. The sequence goes on from NZ_JH114146.1 coordinate 85,225, forward strand.
AGCGGCAGGGGAACTGCCGAATATTATAATTGTCTGGGTCAGGTTGATGTTATTACAGGTACTTTCAGTAAATCCTTCGGGTGTGTCGGCGGTTTCGTTGCCGCGTCAGAAAAACTGATTCAGTATCTGAGATATTATGCTGACAGTAATGTCTTTTCCGCAGCAATGACTCCACAGGTTGCAGCATCTTCACTGAAGGCTTTGGAACTTATACAGACACGTCCTGAAATTCGCAAGAAATTGTGGACCAATGTCAATTATCTGCGCAAACGACTGACAGAGGAAGGCTTTGATATAGGCTGTTCGGTATCAGCAATATTCCCTATTATGGTTAGGGACAATAGAAAAGTATATGAAATAGCACGTGAATTACAAAAAAGATGTATCTTTGTAAGCGGTATCACATATCCTGCGGTAAGAACCAAGGAAGCACGGCTTAGAGTCAGTGTGTTGGCTTCACACGAAATAGTACAGTTGGAGCAATTGGTGACCGCCCTTGTGGAAATTAGAAAATCAACACCTTTTTAGATGGCAGAAGAAGAAAATAAACCCAAAAGATACAGAAGGACAAACGTCGATATACAGGCAGACATTATCAAGGCAGCAGAAAGTCTGATTAAGAAAAAAGGCTTTGCATCAATGTTGGTGACAGAACTCATTAAAAAAGCCAGAATAGAGCCGCTTGTTTTCTATAACAGATATGATAATCTTAGAGAGTTTTATGATGAATTCGTTAAGAGATACGACTATTGGTTTAAGGATATCCTAACTGGTGTTCAATTTCCAACAGATTCAGAATTGGGCTATATCAGTATTTTCAAGGATGTACAGAAAGCACTTCAAGATAAATCAGTGATGTTGGAACTGTTACGCTGGGAGATTGCTGAAGGAAATGAGACCACAGTCCGTACGGCCATGCTCAGAGAAATGCACACTTTACCTCTTGTCAATATCTATGAGGAGAAATTCAAGGACACTGGTATTGATATATCCGCCATATCATCCCTGATAATCGGTGGCATTTATTACCTCAACCTTCACAGAGAGCGTTCCAAATTCTCAGACATTGACTTGAATACGGAGCAAGGGCAGCAACGCATCGAAAAAGCCTTGGATACATTTGGTAAAATGATTTTCCATTTTCACGAACAGGTCAATTATAAGAGAGAAATCGCCAAACGTCTTAAGGAAAAAGGAATAAGTGATGAGATTATAAAAGAGTGCCTGATTTAATGAATACTTTTCATAATATCGCAGATGTGTCAAAACTAAGATATTACTGTCACAGTCTTACAATCTAAAACTAAACCTCTCTTAAAGACAATGAAAAGAGGAAAGAGTCATATCAGCACTTGAATGCAGCGTTTGATATGGCTCTTTTATATTTAACAGTTACAATTAGTATTACCGGGCAGCCCCTATTTTAGTTTTGACGCATTCTCTTTTTGCATCTTTACCTTTTGTACCATCACCGACAGAACTCTTTTCTCATTTTACACATCAAAATGATTAATTATGAGCCTTTTTGATAGCATAATAACAACACTAAAACTTGAATAAATAAGTGCCAATAGAATTAGATGTGAATATTTTAAGGTGTATCTACAATTTATTTCTCTAAAAATACACTGTTTTCATCAGAAAATATTATCTTTGCATTATCAATTTAAGTGCTCTTTGAAGTAATGCAGAATAAAGAAAGGGTAAGAAACTTGCTCGTTTCCAAATCGTAACCCATTTATCCTTTATTCATTCTTATTCTATTGATTATCTGAAAGATATAAATTTATTGAATCTTTTCCTCGCATAGTCCGTGGCGATAAGCATCTTCGCCTTTTCCTCCGTTTCCGAAAGCGGCAGTCTGCCCAACAGGGTGGCGTCGCCCGTCTTGGCGAATTGCATCAGCTTCTGTATGAAGTCCTCCTGCTCCGGCGTGGGCGGTATGTGGTGCAGTATCTCGTTTTTGTTGGGACGGTCCACGCCCACATCCTCCGCCGTGCGGTAGTCCGTGATTTCATTATAGAAGGCGGCAAGCTCCGGCACTTTGATGAAGTAGCGGAAACGCTCCTTCTGCACCACGTTGTTCGTCACGTTGAACTCAAAATCCGTTGTCTTCTTGGCAAATATCGCCGACCACGCATCAAAACATCGAATGTCCTGCCGTTCCAGCTCCTTCGGGCGCAGGTACTTGAACAGCAGGTACAGCTCAGTCAGCGAGTTGCTGATAGTCGTGCCGGAGAGGAAGGTCGCCCCCAAGTCCTTGCCCGTGCGCTCCTGTATGGTGCGGATAGCAAAGAGCATGTTCAGTGCCTTCTGGCTTCCCTCGCTGTTCCCCAATCCCGCCACACGGTCGTGGCGCGTGTTGAAAGTCAGATTCTTGAACTGGTGCGATTCATCAATGAAAATGTGGTCGATGCCCATCTGCTTGAAGTCCACCACGTCGTCCGTGCGTGACTTTATGGCGTGTTCCACCTTCTCCAATTTCGCTTCAAGGTTATGCTTGCGCTTCTCCAGACCTTTCAGCATCGCCCGCGATACGTTCTTTCCCTGCTGGCGCAGCACTTCGAGGTTTTCCTCCACCGTGTCAAGCTCCGCTTGCAGGATGCGCTGCTGCAACTCCGGCGACTGCGGTATCTTGCCGAACTGGTCGTGCGACATAATGACACAATCGTAGTCGTTGTTCTTGATGTTGTTGAAGAAACGCACGCGGTTGGCGGTCGAAAAGTCTTTCTCCGAAGCGTACAGAATCCTCGCGTTGGGATATGCCGCTTGATAGGTGGCGGCAATCTCCGCAACATTGGCTTTCAGCCCGATAATCATCGGCTTGTGCGCCAAGTTCAGACGCTTCATTTCATGCGCGGCGATGCACATTATCAGCGTCTTGCCGGTTCCAACCTCGTGGTCACAAATTCCGCCGCCGTTCTGTTTCAGCATCCAGACGCAATCCATCTGCGAGGGATAGACGCTCCTGATGCCCCGGCTTGCCAGCCCTTTCAGATTGAGGTCGGGAAAAGTCTGATGCGAGCCGTCATACTTCGGGCGCACGAAACAGTTGAACTTGCGGTTATACATCGTCGTCAGCCGCTCCTTGAACTGTGGCGACTGCTCTTCGAGCCATTCGGAGAAGCCGTTTCGTATCTCGTCAATCTTGGCGTTGGCGAGCTGTATTCCCTCGCTGTCGCGCACCTTGATGTCGTTGCCATGCTCGTCCCTGCCGATGGACTTCATCATGTCGGGACAGGTGTTGTGCAGGGCGTGTTTCAGAAGGTGCATGCCGTCATAGTTACGGTAATACCCCTTCACCAGAAACTCGTCCGTGATTTTCATGGTGCGGTAGCCGCACGCCACCGAAAACTCGTCCATGCTTGCAGAGTAGGCGATTTTCACCTCCGTGTCGAACAGCCGGCTCATGTAGGCGGCATAGACACCCGTCGGAATCCAGCGTTCCCCGAAATTGAAATCAAGGTCTTCAAAAGCGATGCGCGGCGGTTCGGCATCTTTCAGAGCCTCCAACGCCTGCTTCACCTCCGGCATACGTTCACTTTCGGGGTTTTCGCCCATCCAAGCCTCTATGCGTTCCGCTTTCTCTATCACGTTTCCGGCAATAAAGCGGTCCTTAATCTCGTAACCGGTTACGAGCGGATTGTAATAGATGCGCCCTTGCAGGGCTGTGAGCAAATCCTCCGCCGTACTGTCGGTTATCTCCCGCATATAGTCGAGATCGACAGTGCCGAACTTGTTGAGCGACGCGGACAGTGCTTCTTCGGGTGAGCCGACGTTGGCATGGCTCTCCACGGAGAAGGAAACGGGACGCTCGAAGATGTCCGCCTTGACAAACTTCCCGTTCTCCGCCCGTTCCAGCGAAAGGATGTCACGCCCGCCCGCGTCCATCATCACTAACTTCACGTTCTGCTTGGCGTTGAGGTTGCCGTAGCGCATGACAAACTCATCGTAACAGGTGTTTAGATGCTCTCGCCACGGGACATTTGCTTCATGCAGGTTCGATTCATAGCGGTACAGCCGCTCGTAGGCGTCACGGAGTAAAACATACTGTAACGCCTTCTCCTTCTGGTAGCCTTTCAGGTCGAGCGGCTGGAATGTCGCCCCGTATGGCGTGATGTCCTTCAGGTAGCCGATGTTATGACGCCCCCTGTCAGCCACCAGCGACCCTTCGCGCAGGTGCATCTCCGGCGTGCGGTGGTAGGCACGCGGCGAAAGGTCCACGACTTCTTCCTTCGGCTTCTCCGCTTCGATGTCGGGGAAAAGGGAGGTCGCCACCGCTTCCGGTGGGGTATCTGTAACGGCAGGTGCGGTGACTGCTTCCGGCTGTGTTTCCTCCTGCCGTGGTTGCTCACGGGGAGTGTCCGGCACGGCTTTCACTTCCATCTTTTCCGCCGCCGCTTGTTTCTCGTTATGCTGCCTTGCCAGTTCCCGAAGTTCCTTCCTGCGTTCCGGCGTCAAATCCATCATCATCTCGTAGAAGCCGTTGATGGGAGGATTGGTATCCCAGTCCAACGTGGCATAGATGTCGTCCGGGTCGGCAGGCTTGGCGGTGTTCTCCGTTTTAGCCTCCTTGTTCTCTGTTACAGTCTTAGGGGTGGTAGCCGTCGGCACAGCCGTAACATTTTGTGTGACATGCACCTGTGGCTTGGGTAGAACGCGCCTTGCCGAGCTTTCCTTTTTCGCCTCCTTTTTCTTTTTGGCGGTTTTCGGTTGTTGGCTGACTTCTTCCGTCATCCCCCAGAGATCGAGCAAGGATAGCTGCACACCGTCAGAATATTTCGGACGTGGCTCTATCTCCGGCTTTTCCTCTGTGGGTTGCGGTTTCTCCGTCGGAGTTTCCACCGCCTGCATCGAAGATGTTGTTTCCATCTTTATGGCAGTACGCTCCACCTCCTTTTGAACGGTAACTTTTTCTTCCGTTCCCGACTGCCGGATTGAACCCGAATACAGACGCATGGCGAGCCTGTAATGGAAATCCTCGTCGAGCATACGGTGCAAATCCCCGGCGATGCCTGCTGCCTTGCCCTCGTGCAGATAGACCATAGCGGGCTTCCCGTATGGGTCGGTGTCAAGTTTCGCCGTCGTATGCACGATGCGTTCCGGGTGGTGGATGAAATAGGCGTTGTCGGTCAGGTCGGTTTTCGTGTCCGTCTGTATTACGGTCATCAGCCGCTCGTCCTGCGACATTTCCTTCTTGCTGAGGTTCTTTTGCAGGACAATCAGGTCACTGCCCACTTCTGTCCCCGCGTTGTCCGTGAACAGGTTGTTGGGCAGGCGTATCGCGGATACCAGATCAGCCTTACTGAACAGCTCGTTACGCACGGAGGTCTTGGTGCTGTTCAATACCCCTTGCGAGGTGATGAACGCCACGATACCGCCGTCACGCACGGCATCCAGTCCTTTGAGAAAGAAATAGTTGTGGATGGCTTTCTGGGCGGAGCGTCTGCCGAATGAGTCGCTCCGCTGAAACTCAGGGTCGAACACGGCTATGTCTCCGAACGGAATGTTGGACACCGCCAAGTCGAAATAATTGTTGAACGGTCTTTCGATTTTCTCAAAACCGCAGGTGCGCGTTTTCTTGCCGGGATAGAGATGCCTCAGGATTGTACCCGTGAGCAGATCCTTCTCGAAAGCCATCACATCCGCATTGGGGTTGTGCCGCAGCATGGAATCCACGAACACGCCAACCCCCGCCGACGGTTCGAGCATACGGGCGGGGCGGACGCTGTAATCTGCCAGCACGTCCGCGATGGTGTCGGTTATCTCTTTGGGGGTGTAGAAAGCGGTCAGCACGGACGCTTTCAGCGAATCCACAAACCGCTTGTACTCTGTTTCGTCCTTGCTGTTCTCACGGATAAGCCTGTGCAACTCCACTGTCGGGGCGAACAGTTCGAGGTCGGATTTCGCCCACCGGACGGCATCCGTCAGTTCCTTTGCAGGGTTGAGGATACATTTCAGACCGCCGAAACCGCAGTACCTTTGAAGTATGGCACGCTCTTCGGTTGTCGCTGTCCTGTTTTCCCTGTCAAGGATGAATGCCGTCCGTATCGCCTCGATGTTGTCCCGCAGTTTCTGTTTGCGGTTAAACGCCATATTCCCCGATGTAAAGGACGGTTGCCCCCGTCAGCTCCGTGTAGAGCAGGTCGTAATCGGAAGACAGGGCGAAGTTGTCGTCCGAAAGGTCATAGACGGAGAACACGTTGCCGACAAGCGGCATGAGTTTCAGAATAAAGGCTTCTTGTTTCTCTTCCGGCACTTCGTCGAAAAACTCGCTCTCCACGACTTCACGGAGAATGGCGTACCGGGAATAGCGCAGCCCGCGCAGCAGCGTGTCCATCGCCTGCTCTTGCGCGCCATCGGCGGGATAGCCTTCGAGCCGCGCCTTTTCATACGTTTCGGCGGCACGGTCGGCCCGTTCCCGTATGAAAGCGGTGTCAGTCGCCTGTTCAAACTTGTTCGTGCGGAGGTAGTCCAGCAGGTACAGACCGTAATAGGAAAAGTCGGTCTGACCCTCGTTTTTCTTCTTGTTGTTCATTACTTTGGAGTTTAGTGGATTGATATTTAACGGGATAATTGATTGGAAAAAGGAAGAAAAAGGCACTCGGTATCCCTCCGAGTGCCACCACTAAATCCAAAGTATGAGTGTAATCCGGTATCGAAGAACAATTCATTACTCTGAACAAGTGGCAAAGTTAGTGCAAATCGAAGACAATACGAAAAAAACTTGTTTGTTTCTATTGTTGAGATGCAGCCTAACTTATCAAAAGTTAGTGATTATTTCCTTTTTTTCGGATAGGAAGACTTGCATTTCTTTTCCGGGAACACGAACGTCGTGTTATATTCCCCGTCAAAGGCGACTATGGCATCGAAGTTCTTGCCCTGCTTGCTCTTGAAGCCTTTGAGCGGCTTGGTGTGCCCGTCGGTGAGCAGGTCTTTGATTTCGTCGTCGGACAGGGTGCGTCCCGCTTTCTGCCGGAACACGGGCAGTCCGCACTCCGTGTTGTCGCAACGTACCACCTTGCCGTAGAACCGCATCCTGCCCGTGCCGCACTTGGGACACGCGCAGCCGGAATCACGGCTGCCGAAGAGCTTGTCGCACGAGAGCAGTTCGGAGGTGATTTCCCGTGTGTACGCCTCTATCTCCTTGCGGAAAGTGTCGGCGGGCAGTTCCCCGCGCTCGATACGTGCCAGTTCCTTTTCCCATTCGCCCGTCATGGCTACATCGGCGATGCGCATCGTCTTCACCACGGAATTGAGGGCGAGTCCCTTTTCGGTGGGAACAAGCGACTTCTTGCAGCGTTCCATGTAACCGCGCTTGAAAAGCGTTTCGATGATGGACGCTCGTGTGGCGGGAGTGCCGATGCCGCAGTCCTTCATCGCCTGCCGCAGCGCGTCGTCCTCAATTTCCTTGCCCGCTGTTTCCATTGCCGAGAGCAGGGTGGCTTCGGTATGCAGCGGCTTGGGTTTGGTCTTTCCTTCGGTGATGGAGGTGGCTTTCAGCGTGAGCGTGTCGCCATCCTGCCAGCCGGGGATGGTAGTTTCCTCCTTTTCCTCGCCATAGACGGCACGCCATCCGGCTTGCTTCACGACACTGCCTTTCACGGTGAACTCCACTCCGGCACATTCTGCCGTGACAGCAGTCACGTCCTTGACGCATTTTTCGGAGAATGCCTCTATCATTCGTCCGGCAATCATCTGATAAATGGTGCTGTCCTCTTTGGAGAGGAAGAGCGGTTTCTCTCCCGTGACGAGCAGGGCATGGTGGTCTGTTACCTTGCCGTCATCCACGCTACGGCGTGTCGGGATGGCTTTTGCCCGCACCTTGTCTTTCCATTCGGGCTGCGTGCCGATAAAGGCGAGTAGCTTGGGGATTTCAGCGAACACGTCTTCGGGGATGTAGCGGCTTCCCGTTCTCGGATAGGTTATCAACTTCTTCTCGTAGAGCTTCTGCGCGATTTCAAGCGTCTGTTCCGCCGTGAAGCCGTGCTTGGCGTTGGCTTCTTTTTGGAGCGTGGTCAGGTCGTACAGCAAGGGAGTTTCCTCCGTCTTCTCCTTACGCTCTGCTTTCGTTACCGTTGCGCTGCCTGCCGCCTTTACCTTATTATATAGCTCCGTTGCCGGTTCTTTCGACTTCCATTTCTCGGAGGATGAGAGTTTCACGACCTCGCCGTCGCAACCGTCTGTTGCGATATGGAGCTGCCAGAATGCTTCGGACGTAAAACGGCGGTTCTCCCAATAGCGTTCACACACCATCGCCAGCGTGGGTGTCTGCACACGCCCCACCGAATACGTGCCATGTCCGGCGGCTATGGATAACGCCTGAGTGCCGTTGATGCCCACGAGCCAGTCGGATTCGCTCCGCGCTTTGGCGGCGAGGTATAGGTTGTCGTACCTGCTGCCGTCTTCGAGGTTGCGCAGTCCCTCACGGATAGCCTTGTCGGTGAGCGAGCTGATCCACAGACGCACGAAAGGAGTGGTGCAACCCGTATAGTGGTAGAGGTAGCGGAAGATAAGCTCTCCCTCGCGTCCGGCATCGGTCGCCACGATGATTTGTTCGCTTGTGTCGAACAGTCTTTTGATGACTTTTATCTGCGACACCACGCCGCTGTCGGGCTTGTAACCTTTCTCCGTCCTGACCTGACGGGGGACGAGCGTGAATGTGTCGGGAATAATCGGGAGGTTGTCACGGACAAATCCGCGCACGCCGTAGCCGTCGGGCATGGCAAGCTGAACGAGGTGTCCGAATGCCCATGTCACGGCATAGCCGCCTCCTTCGAAATATCCTTCCTCTCTCTTTGTCGCGCCCACGATGCGGGCGATTTCACGTGCCACGGAGGGCTTTTCTGCAATGATTGTCTTCATGTTTTCTTGCTTTTTTGTTGATACTTTGGATTTTATTTTGGATTCAGTGGCGGACACGGGATTACATTTTCATGCCTTTGTTGTTCTTCTTTTTCGGCTTCTCCTGCTGCTGTTGCTGGCGGTCGTCCTTTGGGGCGGTCTGACCTTTCTGCAAAGGCTCTTTCAGGTTCTTTGTCGCCTCGTTGGTTTTGCCCTCGTTGTTCACCGCCACCTGTGTGCGGCTCTCGTTGGACGGGGCGACCTGCTGGGCGTTGTCGGGGTTCGTTTCGTAGCGGTACGGGCGGCCCTTCTCCGGGTTGAACTTGATATACATCGTGGCATGGAAGCCCTGCTTGTCGGTCACGTTCTCCAGTTTCACGGCTTTACCCGCCACGTAGTCGGCTTTCTGCTTGTCGGTGAAGTTCACGCCGCTCCATTTGCTGATGGGGCGGATGCTGCCGTCCTCGTTCATCCACGTGTTGCGGCGTTGCTCCTTCTTGGTCTGTGCGGCATTTTCCCCGCCTTGCGCCTGACTTTTCGAGGTGTCACCTTTGGCTTCCTGCGTCTGTGCGGTACGGGGCGACCTTCCGGTTCCCGGCACGAACTCCACGCCGCGCTGCTCCACGTTCACTTGAAGGGTGGTGACGAACTTCCTGCCGTCGTTGCGCTCGATGAGCTTGTCGCGCACGGGCAGTCCGGCGCGGAGCATGTCCTGCTCCTGTTTGGTGATTTCCGTCTTGCCGATGCGCTCCGGGATGCGCACCTTGTTTGCCGGAATGTCCGTGATTTCATTCGTCTTGCGGTCGATGCTGATGTAGGAGGGGATGATTTCGCCCGTTTCCCTGTCCACAATGTCCACGACCCTGCCGAGGTTGCCCGTTTCGCGCAGGTTCTTCCGGTCATCGTCGGAGAATTTGTGTTCCTTGTACTCATCTAACTTCTGCTCCTTGCGGATGAAGTGCGGCACGAGGCTGACATTTCCCTCGCCGTCCTTCTTGAAGGAGAGGCGGGCGTCCAGCTCGAATGATTCGCCGCCGAAGGTGGGCTTGACCTTTACCAAGTCGGACTTGCCGTAGTGGAGCATCTTCGTAAGGTCTCCGGACTTTTCAAGGTCGTCACGCTTCACGCCCCATCTGTCCTCCAGCTCCTGCCAGTTGATTTTGCTCTCGTTGATGGGTTGGTAGCCCTGTCTGCCCTGCGTCTGTTGCGGGCTTTCCTGCTGTTCTTTCTGTTGTTCCATGTTTTCCTGTTTTTGAGGTTCTTGTTTCTCTGTCTTTTGTGCCGCCATCTCTTCCTGCACCTGCTGTTGATAAGGGAAGGTGTCGATTTTGTGCGGTGCAAGGATTTGTTTGTTCTGGTACGGATGCTGAAGCAGGTCTTTCATCACGCCAAGCATGGAATCCACTTGGTCTGCCGCGATGCGGTAGAAACCGAAGCGGCTGGGTTCCTTGCACTGCCGGAAGAAGTTCTTGAAGAAGTTGTCCAGCACGTCGCCGTGTCGGTCGAATTGCAGGAAACTCTGCGCGTTCTCAGCTTTCGCAGGGGTACGCTTGGGTGTGTCGTCTGCATTCAGCCCGGCTACCACGCTGATCTCGCCCGTCTTCTCGTCACGGACTACCAGCACGTCCTTTTCGTCTTTTTTCTTTGCCATTTGAAAAATGTTTTAATGGGTTATTTATGAAAGAAATTATGGATACGAGCCTTGTAGAAGGCTATATCTTCTTTTTTGAAGTCCTTGATATGGTTGGAAAGGAATGTCAGCACATCCTCCTCGCTGTAATAGGTTTTCTTGCCCAGTGTCTTGTAGGGCAATGCGCCGACACTGCGGTAGCGTTGCAGTGTGCGCTTGCTTATCTGGAGCAGCATGCACAAATCCTGATTGTCGAAAAGGCGGATGCTTTCCGTGATAGTAGGCTGTTTCCCCTCAGCCTTCATCGCCAGCAGCAGTTCGTCCTGACGGTCGAGCCGTTCCATCAGCTTCTGCATCCAGCCCTCGAAGTTGTTTCGTGTGAGCAGTTCCATGACCTATGTCCTCCTTCCTTTTGGTTTGCCGCCAGTGCGCAGCGTGTGGTTGCGTTTCAATTCCTGCGGTGTCGCCGCGTCCTCGTTGACGGCACACGCTTCAAGCAGGCGGTCTATTTCCGACTGCCGGTAGCGGCATTTACCGCGAAGCACGACATAACCGATGCGTTGCTCGCTGCGCATACGCTGGAGGGTGCGGGTACTCACGTTAAGCAGGTGCGCCGCCTCGCGTGTGGTGAGCAACCTGTCGGGCGATGCCGCTTTCTTGTCGCCGGAGGCGGCACGGACGTGTGCCGCAATCTCCGCTATCTGTTCCGTCAATGACCGGAAGGCAGAACTTTCCATCGTTATCACTTTCATATTCAGTCCTTTATTTTTGTTTATTTTCATGAACATAGGCTGCGCCTCGGCATACCGTTCAAGCAAGTTTGACGCTCTACACTCGGCTTGCTCTATGTTTCTGCGACAAAATTCGGCAATAAACAAAAGGGGCTTTAACAACTCACTACGTGACTCACGTAAGATTTTTACGGAAGATGGCTCCGTAACCCGGTCAAACGGTGCAACAGGCAGCCTTTCAGCGGAAAACGGTACGTGTTAAGGGCTGCATCGTTACCTTTGCGGGCAAACCGATAATTGCATGAATATGGAAATAGTATCTATCGAGAAAAAGACTTTCGAGATGATGGTGGCGGCATTCGGCGCACTCTCGGAGAAGGTCGCCGCCCTAAGGCGCAAAAGCGACACGGGGCGCATGGAAAGATGGCTCACGGGCGAGGAGGTCTGCGGGCAGTTGAGAATAAGCCCGCGCACGTTGCAGACGCTGCGCGACAGGCGGCTTATCGGCTACTCGCAGATAAACCGCAGGTTCTATTACAAGCCGGAGGAGGTTAAGAGGTTGATACCGCTTATCGGCACGCTCTATTCGCACGGCAGATGATTTGATTTATTCACCCACTGAATCCGAAGTTATGATGAACGAGACCAACGATGTTTTTACGATGGAAGACGAGCCGATAGCCTCTGTGATGCAGGATATGCGCAAAGGCTCGAAATGGCTGTCTGTATTTCTGGAAAGTTACCGCCCTCCGCTGGACGGGGAACGTTACCTGACTGACGGTGAGGTGGCGGAACTGCTCCGTGTCAGCCGACGCACCTTGCAGGAATACCGCAACAACCGCGTGTTGTCCTTCATACTTTTGGGAGGGAAGGTGCTTTACCCGGAAACGGGGCTGCGCGAGGTGCTGGAAGCGAACTACCGCAAGCCGCTGGAGTGAGGCGGCCAACATGAAAAAGGAAACGGGCGACATTTTGTGGTGCTGCCCGTTTACTTTTTATATACTTGGGTGTTTTAATGACCTTAAAACCAGTTTTTTGATTGATCCAACCAATTTCTATCGTTAGAAATTCATATAGTTAATAAAAAGTTGTAACTTTGCATTTAACGCAATCTAAAAATTAATTGTAATGGCAATTTTAAACAACATTAAAAATGTACTATCAGAAAAAGGAGTTATGAGCAAATGGTTGGCAAAACAATTACAGAAAGATCCTGCAACAGTATCTAAATGGTGTAATAATCATTCTCAACCTGATTTGTACACATTTGTTCGTATTGCAAATTTGCTTGATGTTGATGTTCATGAACTTATTTGTCATACAAAAAAATAGTATCTAAAGGAATATAGATGTTTCACCATTTTTAAGCATGTAAATAAAGTGTATGAGCAATAAAATTTGGAATTTTGATATATTAGTTGATGATTGTTTTGTTAATTTTAATACAAAAAAGCAAGAAATAAATCCAGATCATAATGACAGGTTATTATCAGTTGCTAATGGCTTTGAAGATGGCAGTTGGAGATATCGTCAATTCAAAGAATTTGTTTTCAGTAATATTGCAGAAACAGCTTTGTCTGCACAAGAACGAGAGAAATTAATAGATAATGATTACGGTAGGCTTATTGAGGCTGCCAAACATTTACGACTTGTTGACAAAGAGCAGAATGGAAAGGGAAGTGAAATAGCGGAAATTATTCTATATGGCATAATGAAGAACCATTATAAAGCCTTATCTGCAATACCTAAAATTTTTTATAAACAGAATGATAATGATAATGCAAAGGGCTCTGATTCTGTACACATTGTAATTGACCCAAATGGAGGCTTTCAACTTTGGTTAGGAGAAGCTAAATTTTATAATTCTCTTGAGGATGCGCGATTATACGAACCAATAAATTCTGTTGAACAAATGTTGCGCAAACCTATTATGAAAAAGGAATGCGGAATAATGACCAATCTCAATGAACTTGATAAACAAATTGAAAACCAAACATTACTTAAAAAGATAAAAGAATGTTTCGATGAGAATACTTCCATTGACGAAATAAAACCCAAACTACATATACCTATTCTTTTATTACATGAATGCCAGATAACAGCAAGTACTACTGAAATGAGTGATGAGTATAAAAATAGTATTATTTCTTTTCATAGAGATCGTGCTCATTCGTTTTTTAAGAAGCAGATCAACAAGCTTAGTTCTGTTCATAAGTATTCGGAAATAAACTTTCATTTGATTCTTTTTCCTGTTCCTGATAAAACAAAAATAGTAAACTGGTTTATTTCACAAGCAAAAAAATCTCAAAAATGATGCAGACGAATGATATATATAATACATGTTTAGATATAAGTAATGTTCTAAATGCTGGTGATATAAGTAATGCAAGATCCAAAGTAATTACATTACTTCATGAGATTAATGGTACTAACAATAATTCATATATGGAATTAGTCAACCATCTTATTCGTGAAGTGGGGCTTTTACCGTATATTGATACATATACTGCATCTTGGGAAGATCGGTTTGTATGTGAAGTTTTTAAAGTTAATATTGGAGAAAGAAAACCTTGTGTCTTACATACTGCTCAATCACAGGTATTAAAGAAGTTATTAGAAGGGAAAAGCGTTGCGGTGAGTGCTCCTACAAGTTTTGGTAAAAGTTTTGTTATTGATGCATTTATTGCGATTAAACAACCAATTAATGTTGTAATATTAGTACCTACGGTTGCTCTTGCAGATGAAACAAGAAGACGAATTTGCCGAAAATTCTCTCATCAATATAAAATAATTACAACAACAGATGTAGAACTTGCGGAGAAAAACATATTGGTATTTCCGCAAGAAAGAGCTTTTGCCTATATAGATAAACTTCCTTCAATTGATATTCTAATCGTTGATGAGTTTTATAAGGCAAGTACAAATTTTGATCTTGAAAGAAGCTCCACTTTACTCAGTTCAATGGTAGAACTCGGAAAGAAAGCTAAACAAAGATATTATCTTGCCCCAAATATCCATGAAATAGAAGAAAATGTATTCACTGAAGGGATGACATTTCTGCGTATGGATTTTAAGACCGTTGTAACGCATGCATGGCGGTTATATAAAAGCAGACCAAAGAATGAAGATAAACAGAGTTTTAAGACACGTAAACTTATTGAATTAATAAATACAGGTATAGGTAAAGCTTTGATATATACCGGCACATATAAGGGAATTGAAGAAGTAACAACAATTCTTAACAGAAATTTATATAATAAAGACTCTGAACTGCTTGCTAATTTTTCTGATTGGCTGGAATGCAATTATGGAGAAAAGTATATTCTTAAAGATTTAGTCAAACATGGTATTGGTATTCATAATGGTCAGCTACATCGTTCTCTTAGTCAAATTCAAATAAAACTATTTGAAGAACAGAATGGGTTAGATTATTTGGTATCGACCTCGTCTATAATTGAAGGAGTAAATACTCAAGCAGAGAGTGTCGTTTTATGGTCAAATAAGAACGGGGCTCATAAGATTGATTATTTTACCTTTCGCAACATCATTGGACGCGCAGGCAGAATGTTTCGTTATTTTGTAGGTCGTGTCTATATGCTTGAAGAGCCACCAAGTCAAGAAAATACTAAATTGAGATTAGAGTTTCCTGATGATGTAGTAAAAAAACTTGATGGAAATGACCCCGGTATAAAATTGAATAATGAACAATATGTAAAAATTCAACGATATCAAGATGAAATGATAGAACTTCTTGGAACGGATATTTGGCATAGAATTGAAAGAATACCACAAATCAGAAGTTGTAAACCATCAATGTTAAAGATAATTGCGGAAAAATTGAAAACTGATTCCAATTGGCCAACAAATTGCGATGCTTTACAAAACAATAATACATGGGAATGGAGGGATGCTTTAGGAGATATCATAGAAATTTTGGAATATCATCGAAAAGGACATTTACGGTATTATGCATGTGCATGTAGTAATGGATGGAAAATGACTATAAAAGAGCTATATAACACAGTAAAAGATTATGGTATTACATATGAGGATATATTTACATTTGAAAGATATGTATCCTTTAATCTCTCATCTATTATTGCGGTAATTAATATTATACGTCAAGAACTTTATCCTAATTCCTCAAATATCGCCAATTTTGTATATAAAGCATCAAATGCCTTTTTACCTAAAATTGTATTTCAACTTGAAGAATACGGATTACCGAGGATGATTAGTAAAAAGATACAAAATGCAGGTCTTATAAATCTTGAAGACGATTCTAAAGAGATTACAATCGTTATACAGGAATTTAACACGATAGGAATTGAATACCTTGAACAAAAAATACCTAATCTCCATTCATTTGACAAATATATATTAAAACATTTTATGAACGGAATTCGTTGCATAACGACAAATCAAAAGAATTAAATAATAGCCATATTATTACCTCTATATTTTTTGAGATATGATATGGCTATTTAGATAAGGATCCATATAGAAATTCTTTCGTATAATTTTCATTTGATATCTTCAACAGTACGCAGTTTTTCCGTTCTGTATAAACATCACGTATGTTTGCCGCTTCTCTTGTGAGAGAACCTTTCCTACCAGCCACATGCGGAACAGGTAGGTGTTGTAGGTGTTCAGCCGAAAAGCAATCAGAATAATGATTTCAGGCGCGTACACGTCCGCGTACAGCCCGTTTTCAAGCTGCATGTAGCGGCACACCTTGTAGTCGTTCAGCACGTCAGACTTGCGGACGGCTTTGATGACGGCGTTCACTGCCGGGACGGTCGTATGGAACAGTCCGGCTATTTCGGTGGCGGTCATCCACACATCGTTACCGGTTACGCTGACCGCCTTGTCCTCTATGATGATTATGTCACGTTTCATGGCTCCTCTTTTTTAGATGGTGCAACCTGCAAATTCCTCGACGTTGTTTAACCTTGCGGCAAGGTTTTCCATATCCTGATTGAGTTTTTCTTTGGTTATCTTCGCGTAAATCTGCGTCGTCTTTATGCTCTTGTGTCCAAGCATGGAGCTGACCGTTTCGATGGGTACGCCGTTGGAAAGGAAAACTGTCGTGGCTGCCGTGTGGCGGCTTTGATGCCACGTGATATGCTTGGTGATGCCGCAACGCTTGGCGACGGCACGGATACCGGCAAGGCACGTGTTATAATGCGGAACGGGGAATATCCTGCCGTTCTCGCATAGCCCACGGTATTTGCCGATTATGCGGTTGGCGATGTCAAGCAGGCGGATGTTGGACACCACGCCCGTTTTCTTGCGGTTGATGTTTATCCACTCGTGTTCGTCGAAATAGGTACGGATATTCTCTTCCGTGAGGTTGCGCATATCCGCGAACGACAATCCGGTGAACGCACAGAACAGGTAGAGGTCGCGGTACAGTTCCTGTTTGGCGTTTTTCAGTTTCCCCTCCATCAGCAGGCGTATTTCGTCTTTGGTCAGGAAACTGCGTGTCGTTTCCTCCTTCTTGATTTCATACTCGCGGAACGGGTCGCGTGTCAGCCACTCGTTGTTGATGGCTATGAACACCATTGTCCGTAGCGGGCAGACGTACAGCCACACGGTATTGGTGCAGCAGTGCTTGTCCGTGCGCAGGAACATCTCGAAGTCGGAGATGAAAGCGGGAGTAAGCTCTTTTAGGGCGATGTCCTTCACATGGTAGCGGATGTCGAGGAACTCTTGCAGGTGCTTGTAAACGACACGGTACTTTTCCAGTGTACCTTTTGCTTTCATGCCTGCTTCCACCTGTTTCTCATAGTTCTCGTTGTGCCGACGGAACACCTGCATCAGCGTGTGGTAGCGGTGTTCCAGTCCGAGAAAGGCGTTCTTTACCTTCTCCGCCGTGACGAAGTTGTCACGCTCCATGATTTCCTGATAGTGTCTGTTGATGCGCACCCGCATCTTGTCAAGCATACGGTTCGTTTCG
Organism: Prevotella sp. C561; assembly: GCF_000224595.1. Lineage (NCBI taxonomy): Bacteria > Pseudomonadati > Bacteroidota > Bacteroidia > Bacteroidales > Prevotellaceae > Prevotella > Prevotella sp. C561. Next base: position 102,389 of record NZ_JH114146.1, read on the forward strand.
AGTGCCGCCGCGCTTCTGCCCGTGACACGTCCCCCTTTGGTGTCCCACAGCTTCGGATCGACACTCAACTTGCAACTGAACTGCGTCTGGCTGCCGTCCACCGTGATGCGTCCCATGACGGGAACCGTCCCGTCCTTTTTCACTACCTGACGCTTGAGGTAGTAGATTACTGAAAATGTACTCTTCATCGTTCTTAATTTTTGGATTTCAAAATTAGTTGGTGAAGAGTCCGGTGTCGGTACGCAAAACGGGGAGGAACGGCGCAATCTTTTTTCCGTAACCGTATTTGTTACGTGAGTTGTGGGTAACTCACTATAACATAGTGTCTTGTTTCGCCATTCGTACCCGTTTGTCGCATTTTCGGACATGGTTACGAACAAGTAACGTTGCGGCGTCAAGATTTGGCTTCGGCAAGGATTGTAATGGCTTCACGAATTATCGCCACTTTAACTAAAACCCTTGTAACTCAATTCTATCACTATATCTTTCCGCATTTCACTTTTTTGTAGTAACTTTGCGTCTGTAAACAGCATATTTACTATTATATATGAAAAGATATATCAAATACTTAGGTATTGCAGCGATAATTATCGGTATTCTGCTATTTGTTCTCCATGTCGTCCTGAATTATCATGGGAATGCACTCCTGTTCAGTGGCCTCACACTGGTTTTAGGTGGTATCGTCTTATTTGTAAAGGGTGAGGGTACTACTGCTATCCAACCCTCTAACGAGGACAAAGACAAGAAGTAACTATCGTTGTTATCATCACCTGAAAGCAGCCTTAGCAACTCCCCACATCATAACAAGCTCTAACTCGCTTATTCTACATCAGAGAAAAGAATCATACAAGCGAAGGAGTAGTAAAGACAGCTAAGCAGGAAAGAGACTTATCACCCCTTTATAACAAGAAAAATGTTTATTTCATTTTGCTGTCACTTTTAACATTTCGAGTCAACATCCTATTGGTCAACGAATTAGCAAGCCATAATATGTGACAGAAATGACAGGAAACTTCGTTTTAAAAAATCGTACATTACTTGTGTCCTATTCCTCTGAACAGGATTTTTCAACCGCTAAGCCTTATCTTGTCACCCAAGTTTTAGGATTTTCACCAAGTACTTCTGTCTGTTTTAACTTCGTTTTCACCCACCTTATTCATACAGTTTATCGGCAGTGAGAGAGCCTACGAAAAGTCAAATAAACTAAAAAGAAAGAGCACACAACGCCTATCTCTTCACATTACCTTCATGAAAAGAAATAATTATTTACGTGATAAGAAAGATTTTTCTTCATGAAAAGAAACGTTTCCTATCACGTAAATAATTCAAAATCATTGATTGAGTCGAGTCGACCAAACCTACTTTGTCACCGCCTTAAAGCTCATATCAAGTCCTTTAACACTGTGTGTCAATGCACCAAAGGAGATGAAGTCGACCCCAGCCTGTGCGTATGGAATCATCGTATCGAAGGTGATACCACCACTTGACTCCGTCTCACAGCGTCCTCCAACCATCTCAACAGCCTTACGAGTGTCCTCTGGTGTGAAGTTATCAAACATGATTCTGTCGCATCCTTCATGCAAGGCTTGCTCCAACTCATCGAAGTTTCTGACCTCACATTCTATCTTTAAGTCCTCCTTTCCATGTTCCTTACAATATTGCTTGGCCTTAGAGATAGCATTATGAATCCCTCCGCAAAAGTCGACATGATTGTCTTTTAGGAGTATCATATCAAACAATCCAATGCGATGATTCATGCCACCACCAATCTTAACGGCCTCCTTCTCCAACATTCTCATCCCCGGTGTCGTCTTACGAGTGTCGAGGACTCGCGTCTTCGTACCGGCATCTATCAGGGCTTGTTGGTACATGTGCGTCATTGTGGCTATACCACTCATACGCTGCAAGATATTGAGCATGAGTCGTTCGGTCTGTAACAGACTTTGTATCCTACCCTTTACTATCATCACCACATCCCCTGGCTTCACCCATGCACCATCTTCTATAAACACCTCAACTTGAAGTTCAGGGTCGAAGCGATAGAACACTCGTTTAGCAATCTCAACTCCTGCTAAGACTCCTTCTTCCTTTATTAGCAACTTGCTTTCGCCTATTGCGTCTGCAGGAATACAACAAAGCGTTGTGTGATCACCATCTCCAATATCCTCACTGAAAGCAAGTTCGATAAGTTTATCGTTAAGTTCTTCTACTGACAACATAATTATTTGATTAAATTATAAACCTAAACTCTTTGATATCTCCAACATCTTATGAATAGACTTCACGGCCTTCTTGCCCATCTCTGGCTCTACCTCGATAGCAGGCCACTCGTATTTCAGACAGTTATACAACTTATTCAACGTGACAAGTTTCATATACTCACATTCGTTACAAGTGTTATCACTGTCCTCCGCAGGGGCAGGAATGAATGTCTTATGCGGTGCCAATCGTTGCATCTCAACAAGAATACCACTCTCCGTCACCACGATGAACTCTTGAGCCTCATCTGTTACGCTATACTTCAGCAAGGCTGCTGTACTCCCCACCTTGTCTGCCAGACTGATTACGGCTGGTGGACACTCCGGATGAACGAGTACCTTAGCAGCAGGATGCTCGCTTTTCAGTTGTTGTATCTTCGTTGCAGAGAACTTCTCATGAACCTGACAAGCTCCGTCCCAAAGCAACATCTTACGCCCTGTCTGCTCGCTGATATAATGTCCTAAGTTCTTATCTGGCCCAAAGATAATCGGTGTCTCTTTTGGTAAAGACTCTACTATCTGTTTGGCATTACTACTTGTTACCACAACATCCGTCAAAGCCTTCGTTGCAGCCGTCGTGTTTACATAACTGATAACCGTGTGATCAGGATGCGCCTTAACAAACTTCTCAAACTCATCAGCGGGACAACTCTCTGCTAAAGAACAAGAGGCATTAAGGTCGGGAACAAGTATCGTCTTCTCAGGACAGAGTATCTTATTCGTCTCACCCATAAAATGCACACCACACATCACAATGATGTCGGCATCTGTCGATGCTGCCTTCTGTGCCAAGGCCAGACTATCTCCGACGAAATCAGCCAACTCCTGGATGACTCCCTCTGTATAATAATGTGCCATGATAAGTGCATTCTTCTCCTTACACAACCTACGTATCTCTGCCTTAACATCTACCCCTTCTGGGATAGCCTCGTCGATAAAGCCTTGCTCCAACCACTTTTCTTTTATCATCTGATTCTTAGTTATATGTTGAATAAACTATGGTATCTGTGTTTCTCCTTATTATTTATCTATCTTTTCTTCGCTCCTCTTGTCGTAAGCATGCTTCGGATAATCTACCGTATAATGCAGTCCTCGACTCTCTTTCCGCTCTATCGCTTGTCGTGTTATCAGATAACCAACATTAATCATATTACGGAGTTCGCATATATCCTTCGTTGCTTTAACACGCTTAAAGAGGTTCTCCGTCTCCTCATAGAGTAAGTCGAGCCTGTCCCACGCACGTTTCAAGCGTAAGTCACTACGAACGATACCGACATAATTACTCATGATTTCGCCCACCTCTCGAACACTTTGTGTTATCAAGACATGCTCTTCATTGGTCATTGTACCCTCGTCGTTCCATTCAGGGACATCCGTATTGAAGTCATACTTATCAATCATCTCGAGAGAATGAGCTGCTGCCGACTTAGCATAGACGGCCGCTTCTATCAGCGAGTTACTGGCAAGGCGGTTCCCTCCATGCAGTCCTGTGCACGAACATTCGCCCACAGCATAAAGCCGATGAATAGAACTCTCCCCATTTAAGTCTACCTTTATACCACCGCACATATAATGAGCACTGGGACAGACGGGTATGTAGTCTTTCGTAATATCTATCCCAACGCTCATACACTTCTCGTAGATATGTGGGAAATGACGCTTTGTCTCTTCCGCATCCTTGTGTGTCAAGTCAAGACAAACATGGTTGAGTCCGTGTATCTTCATCTCATGGTCGATTGCTCTTGCCACAATATCACGTGGCGCAAGAGAAAGTCGTTCATCATACTTCTGCATGAATTCCTGACCATCTGGCAGTCGTAACACCCCTCCATAACCCCTCATAGCCTCAGTAATCAGGAATGCTGGATGGGTCTCAGAAGGGTTATAAAGAACCGTAGGGTGGAACTGCACGAACTCCATATCCTTCACTGTACCCTTTGCACGATAAACCATTGCAATGCCATCTCCTGTCGCTATCACCGGATTAGACGTCATTGCATAGACAGCCCCAACGCCTCCTGTAGCCATGAGTGTCACCTTACTTAAGAAAGTATCAACTTTCTGTGTATCGGGATTAAGGATATATGCACCATAACATTCTATGTCTTGCGTCCTTCGCGTCACCTTTCTCCCTAAGTGATGTTGCGTGATAATCTCCACAGCATAGTGATTTTCAAACACCGTGATATGCGGGTTAGCCCTCACAGCCTCCATCAGTCCACGTTGAATCTCAAACCCTGTATCATCAGCATGATGAAGTATGCGAAAGTCACTATGTCCTCCCTCACGATGAAGGTCGTATGTTCCGTCATGGCTCTTATCGAAGTTAATACCCCAGTCAACGAGCGTTTGAATTGCTGAAGGCGCATTACAAACGACCTGTCTGACTGCTAAAGGGTCAGAGATATAGTCCCCTGCCACCATAGTGTCATGGATATGCTTTTCAAAATTGTCAACGGCAAGATTGGTAACAGACGCTATTCCTCCCTGTGCCTTAGCTGTGTTTGCTTCGTCCAAAGAGGTTTTACAAATCAATGCAACCCTACCCTTTCCACGATTGGCCACACTGAGCGCATAACTCATACCAGCTATACCACCACCGATAACCAAGAAATCGAATTTATGTATCATTTGTTTGTTAGTAAGATGTCTCTCTTTTAGTTGGTACAAAAGTAATAAAAAATACCATAACATAGGTAAGAAATGAGCATATATATTTACCTTTGCGTGTTAAAAGTTCCCCATCGCCTATTGACTATCACCGAGATAACTTATAAGAACGTTGAGAAAAGAAAAAGAAAGAACACCTAACACGCACACTGTAAATGTAAACATATTTCACCAATAACACCCTTCTTCTTTCGAGAGAGGGCCGAGAATGAGACAAGAAGAGGCCCTTCTACATTCGAGAACATGCCCTTCTTGCACATTGAAGACGCCCTTCTTGAAGCAAGAAAGGCGTCTTCTTCAACGCTGCAGATAACATACTGGTATCATGTATGTTATATTATTAATTACAACTAACATCATACTACTCTTTTGAGGGTACTTAGCTTAACACCCTGTAAGGGTTTTTCATGATTCTACAGATTTATCCAAAGATTGCGAAGGGATAAGTTCTATGCTTGTAAAGAATGTGTAGAACATTACTCAGAAAGTCGGATAGGCTTCTTATTGAGGTCCGGCCCTTATCATTCCACGACTTTATAAAGCAAGAAAAAACGCTATTCAATCTCCTAATCGAAGATAGAATAGCGTTATGTTTATAATGTTCCGTCTAATGATTTAAGCCGAAACAGGAATCTTACTCCTCGTCTGGCACAATGAGTTTATAGCCTTTACCATGGATATTGATAATCTCTATCTGTGGATCTGGCTTCAAGTGCTTACGCAACTTAGTAATATAAACATCCATAGAGCGGGCATTGAAGTAGTTATCATCAATCCAAATAGTCTTCAAAGCATAGTCACGTTGAAGAATCTCGTTAGAGTGTGCGCACAGTAAAGCGAGCAACTCATTCTCCTTTGTAGTAAGCTTTGTGGCCTTCTCTGGGTCGTTATCCAATGTAAGCAACTGTTTCTGTGTGTCGAAAGTAAAGCGACCAATATTGTACATGGTAGACTCCTTGGTCTTTTTACCCCTTACTCTACGCAGGATAGCCTCAATACGGAATACCAGTTCTTCCATTGAGAAAGGCTTTGTAATATAGTCATCAGCACCAATCTTAAAGCCTTCTAAGATATCTTCTTTCAGCTGCTTTGCAGTAAGGAAGATGATAGGAATCTCCGCATTAGCCTGACGCATTTCCTGTGCAAGGGTAAAACCATCTTTCTTAGGCATCATAACATCAAGTACACAGATATCATACTTGCTCTTTAAAAAGGTTCTGTAACCTACTTCACCATCAGGGCAAAGTTCGGCTTGGAAGCCTTTTGCCTGCAGATACTCACTCAATAGTGTTCCAAGGTTCTCATCATCTTCACACAAGAGAATTTTCAACTTATCGTCCATAATCTATACGTATTAAATTGTTTATATACTTTTATTTATGTTTCTTCGTCCTCCTCGTCACGTATAACGGGAAGTTTTATAACGAACTTAGTTCCTTTTCCGTACTCACTCAACACCTTTATCTCTCCTTCATGTAGGTCGACCATCTTCTTCACGTAGGCTAAGCCTAATCCAAACCCTTTCACATCGTGAAGGTTACCAGTGTGAACTCGATAGAACTTATCAAAGATCTTCTTCAGATTCTCCTTCTTTATTCCCTGTCCAGTGTCCCGTATAGAGAGGTAAAGGTTCTCGTTTGTATTCCATGTCTTCAAATAGACGTCTAATGGCTCATCTGGTTTAGCATACTTCACAGCGTTATCTAAGAGATTGAAGATAACATTCTGAAAGTGCATCTCGTCTACATACATGAGGGAATCGACGGCTTCTATCTCTGTGTACACCTTACCTCCCGTATGCTCAACACGCAGACTGAAAGAGTGGGCAATCGTCTCCACCATCTCATTAAGGTCTGTGTATTTCTTCTTTAGCACAGCCTTCTTGCGGTCGTACATACTCATCTGTAGCACCTTCTCAACCAGGAAACGCAGTCGTTTGGACTCATCATTGATGACGCCACCCAAGTGGTCAATCATCTTTGGACTCTTTACGAGTGTCTTATCATTCAACATCTGCGCAGCAAGAGATATACTTGCGATAGGCGTCTTGAGCTCATGCGTCATGTTATTGATAAAGTCGTTCTTTATCTCACTGTATCGTTTCTGTCGGAAGATAGTAACGATTGTAAAGATAAAGGTGACCAACAGTACGAAGGTGAAGATGATTGACGGTATCATAAACCGTACACTGGAGAAGATGTAGTTGTTCATTTGTGGGAAATGAACCTTTACTACGCCCATTCTATTTACTGGGTCGTTACGGAACAACACCTGAGAATAAGTATTCTCCTCGCCATCACTCACATAATCTGGACATCTATAGACTTCGCGTCCATCCTGTGTTGTCACCGTGAAGTGGTAAGGGATGTTGATACCATTGTTCATCATCTCTGCCTTTAAGTCCTGGTCTAAGAGCTTAAAGTTTATTCTATTGCGTAAAGGCTTGTCTGAAGCAGAATAGAGAATATTATAGATAACCTCCTCTAACATAGCTTTCTGATAGACATAACGATTACGAACAATCTCTTGCATATTCTTCTTTGTAGCAGACAACGTACTACTATCACTCCGTAAAATAGAACCTTTCGGGACCAAGGAAGGCTTTGATTGCTTTAGTTTTGCTTCAAAAGAAGTATAGACATCACCCTGGTTGTCTGTCGAAGGGGCTTGATGGGCCGGTGTAGCAGCAGCCTTATCAGCAGCTTGAGCATCGTTGTGTAAACGCTCAGTCTTGTTCACATCGTCCTCTAAATAACGAAGAGTCTCATTCAACTCCATGTTGCGAGATGCCTGATAGAGGGCACGGTTGACGGATTCGTCAAACTGTTCCTTCTTCATCTCAGCCATTTCTTCAATGTAGTTGAGCTGGAGCAGCAGCAAACCAAGGAACGAAAGTCCCATGATTATAGCTATTATCCATATCGTTTTCTTCTTCATTACTCACTGACTTATATGTAAACTGCTCATAAAGAAACTCTATTCACAGCACTATATCTTTATTTTCCGACTGCAAAGATAGGATTTCCTTAAATGTTTAACATCTAAAAGTTAAGAAATAACTCATAATTGATTTTAGTTAACTAAATACTACTTTTTAGATTAATAATTATCAAGTATAAACTTTTACATACTGTTTTGATTACTCCAAAAGATATACAAGAAAGTAAAAGAGCTAATAAAACATTTGTTTAGATTCACAAAACAAAAGTAAGTAAGTCTTTCTATAAATCAATAAAAAGCATTAGCTGAAAACAAAACGTTTATTCTTTATACAAAAAACACCTAAGAAAAATATTATTTTATTATCTTTGTAGAATCATTAAACCTATTGCCTATAAACAAAAATAAATTAATATGCTATCCAGTAAACATCTCTCACATAAGTTAATCTTTCATGTATTACAATATTATAATGATAATAATAACCTAACTTCTCATATTTTACCGATGTGTTGATGCCCAGCACGAGTGGTGATGATGGTAAACACCAAGCGTGTTGAGTGCTTAGTATACTATAAAAATAGCTATAAATATAACAAACCTCATGACAATTCAAAGATTACAAACAAGACCTTTCGCAACACACATCATCTTAGTTATAACTCTATTGTTACTGAACCTATCTAATCTTATGGCTCAACAGACCGTAACCTTTAGTATCCAACAACAAACAAAGGAACCTATTGATGCAGCAACAATTATCATTTCTGATCAGAAGACAGGAAAAGTAATTGCCAATGGACTAACTGAGACGGACGGAAAGTTTAATTACGCCCTTATTGATGGTAGTTATCAACTATACTGCGGAGCTATCGGATGCCGTGATACTACTATTCTTTTCTCCATTCCAAATAACCATTCCATTTATAACATCTATTTATATCCTGACGGTACAGAGCTGAAAGACGTTATTGTCACAGCTCGCAAACAACGCTCACTCATTAAAATGGAAAGTGGGAAGATAAGCATTTCTATTGCAGAATCCTATCTTGCTAACCTTGGCAACTCTTTAGATGTTCTGCGCCACACCCCAAGTGTAAGGCTTGATAATAAAGGAAATCTATCGCTTTCTGCCCTTGGTAATGCCGCCGTTTACGTGAACGGAAAACGCATACGACTTCAAGGTGAAACGCTTACAGCCTATCTGCGTACTATTCCATCTTCTAACATTGCAAGCATAACTACTTCAACCAACCCTGATGCAAGTTATGATTCAGAAGGAGCAAGTGGTATTATTGACATAAAACTAAAAGACAACAGCGAACAGGGACTTTACATCTCGACTTCTAATGGCATATCATTTTGGAATCACATACGACAAAGTTCTGATTTCAGTATGTCTTATAACAAACGAACATGGCAGTTAGGTTTCAACTATAGTCATAACATTGGACACTATGACATGGAATATGGTACTGATAGAATACAAGAAGGAGACCGAAACTTCTCAGAGACCGATGATACAGACAAGCGTAACACTTACGCAGGGGGACTAGCTTTTGTATTCCAACCTAACAAGAAACACAAACTTATGCTAAATGCATCAGTTGATGCCTTAACAGGTCCCGGAGTGACAGCAACAACTACTTGGATATATAAAGGTAGAGACACGCTTCATGAAATTCTTAAAGCAAGGAATGATTATACCAAACAAGAGAATACAAAATATACGACAGGCATAGGCTATCTGTTCAATATTACAGAACAGCAGACCATCACTGCAAATGCAGACTGGATTCACGTTGATGTTGTAAGTAATAACAATCAGCCTAATACGTTTTACTCTCCAAATGGAACATTACTAAGGGAAGACAACTATCCAGCTAAATCCAAGAAGAATATAAACATCATATCATCTGCTATTGACTATAAACTGAAGAATAGCCATGACGGAGAGCTCCTTACAGGTATTAAAGCTGCCAAGGTAGAAAGTAACAATCGCTTTGGCTTCTATGCAAAAGGTGTGCTTGACAACACAAGATCTAACAGGTTTACCTACCAAGAGTCAAATCTTGAAGGCTATATACAATATGCCCAGAAATGGAAACATATACAGGCAACTGCAGGTATGCGGATTGAATATATGCAGACTATCGGGACTTTAGAATCCTATTTGGACGGAAAACTGATGGAGGAGAATAAGAACAATCACACAAGACTCTTTCCTAATCTTTCTATCAGTTATAATCTTAACAACAAAGCAAAGCTCACACTTGCCTACAGTAAACGGCAAGACAAAGCAAGATACGAAGACCTTAACCCCATTGAATATCTGTTAGATGAACTAACCTATTGGAAAGGGAATCCATTTATTCAGCCACAAATAAATCATAGGATATCTTTAGATTACACAAAGAATAATCTTAGTGTAATGCTCTCTTACAATCAGCTAAACAATTATTTTACGCAACTTCCCGATGCATACAAGAAAGACTGCATAGTCATGACAACCAAGAATATTGGTAAACAGAAACAGCTGGCACTTGACCTTATCTATAACAAACGTCTCACCTCATGGTGGGATGTAAGTGCAAACATCGGTGCTTACTACTTTATCAACCATCTTGATTATGAATCTTATAGAGAAGACTACCGGCGCCCCTCATGCAATCTTTCACTTTCAAACGACATACAACTACCTGCAAAAGTTCGTATGGAACTGTCAGCAAGATACGCAAGTAAACGACAAGGCAGAAGTTATGAGGTTTTCAAACCAAGTGGAAGTATAGATATCGGACTGAGTAAACGATTACTCCGAGACAAGCTCTCCCTATCTTTGATGATTACCGACCTACTTCACACTGAGCGTTGGGACAGCTATGGACGCAAAGGAACATTAGAGTTAGACATTTGGGGACATAGTGAAAGCCGTCAAATTATCTTCCGTGTGCATTACAACTTCGGAAGTAGAAAATTTGAAACAAATAAGAACAAAGTAAAGGAGGCAGAACGTCTGTAATTATCTGCTAATTAAATCCCTTATGAGAAAGCTATCAACCCCTTTTGAAGAAACAGTCGACTGTTTTTAAAGAAATGGTCGACCGTTTTTAAAGAAATGCTCGACCGTTTTGCTTATGAACATTTTAAGACTATCTAATCACTACACAAGTAGATAAAAATTAGAATAGACAGAAAACTCTTCTACACTACAAAATCTCAATCCGTAGGCAAGATGTGCTCTGTGGGGTCAACTTAAAATGGTCATTGATACGAAGACCAAGGACCCAAAGGATGGTACCTGTGGCATCAAGGAGTACCAGTTGGTTACGTTTCTCAAAGCGGTTACGTTTGAGATTAGTGAGGAAATCACTCACAAGTTGGCTTCCTCGCATCCCAAGAGGAGTAAAGCGGTCGCCCTCCGCAACACGTCGTAAGGTCAAAGGGAAACGTATAGAAGAGGCATCAAGGTCGACGATTGTAGGATTCTTAGAGAAAGAAACGGTTGAAGATGGGGCCAACGTCCGCTCTGTCAGTCGAAGAGAAAGTTGCTCATCATAGACATAACGCCCCGTCTCGGGGATAACAAGCGTGCGAGGCTCACCTTCTTCACGAGGTAGAACCATAAAGAAACCACGGTCATGGGTGAGTTCATGCGTTGAAGAATACCATAACTGCCCCGTCTGCCCATCAAGGTGTGAGACCATCTCCGTTATCTGAGAAGATGAAAAACCGAGTGGCTTAAGAATATAAAAAAGGAGGTAAGCGGGCGAAGGAAATGCTCGAACAGTTGTCAAATCAAGTTGGAAAGGATGCTTACTCAGACTACTTTGACTTACAGAAGTCTCTGAACAGAAAAAGTGAACAGCTTTCCCCAAAGCCGCATGAAGCGACTCCTGCACAATAGCCTCTACATCCGAGAGATGATTAGCAGTAGTAAGAATAGCCTCCGTAACCGACGGATTAATCTCAGCCAACTGTGGAAGAATATTCAACCTAATCTTATTTCGCACCACATCATCCATAAGGTTAGTGCTATCGGTTACAAATGTAGATGCGTGTCGACGAAGATAATCCTCAATCTCATGGCGTGTCACGCAAAGCAAGGGACGTATAATGTCATTCTTCCGAGGACGAATACCCATCAAACCACTTAGTCCAGTGCCCCGAACAAGGTTGATAAGAATTGTCTCTACAGAGTCTTCTTTATGATGACCTACGCAGATACCTTCAGCTTTTAATGCTTCTTTCAATTGAAAGAAATAACGATAACGCAATTCACGCGCTGCCATCTCAATGCTCACCTTATGTAAGTCAGCATAAGACTGCGTATCAAAATGGACTTTATGGAGCGGTATATTCTCACGTTGACATAGTTCTTCACAGAACCGTTCATCCCTCATGCTCTCCTCACCACGCAGTCGAAAATTGCAATGAATAGCCTCAACACGATAACCTAACTCCTTGAGACATAGCAGAAGAGCAACACTATCGGCACCACCAGACAGCGCTACTAAATAAAGAGCATCTACCCGAAGCAGATGCTCAGAAGCTATGAATCGTTTTATCTTATTCAACATAAAGGACCAAACCCTTCAAATATTCGCCTTCTGGATGATAAATATTAATTGGGTGATCAGCAGGCTGATGAAGCTGATGGAGGATGCGCACCTTACGACCAGCTTGTGCGGCAGCCGTGAAGACAGCCTGTCTAAAATTGTCCTTTGTGACTACCTGCGAGCAACTAAAGGTAAACAAGATTCCTCCGGGCTTAATCTTTTCAAATCCTTTGACGTTCAATCGTGTATAACCACGCAATCCATTCTTCAACGCACTACGGTGTTTTGCAAAGGCAGGAGGGTCGAGAATGATAAGATCATACTTACCATCATGGTCGTCAAGATATTTGAAAGCATCCTCACAGATAGCCTCATGGCGTGAATCACGAGGGAAATTGAGTTCGACATTCTTGTTAGTTAGCTCGATAGCCTTCGCTGAACTGTCAACAGAATGTACCACTTCTGCCCCACCACGCATAGCATAAACAGAGAAGCCACCCGTGTAACAGAACATATTCAACACACTTCTTCCCTTAGCATAATACTCTAAGAGAGAGCGATTCTCACGTTGATCGATAAAGAAACCCGTCTTCTGACCCTTTAACCAGTCAATATGGAACTTTAAGCCATTCTCAATCGCAATGTTATTGTCGGTGTCTCCGTAGATAAAACCATTCTCTTGGCCGAGTTCCGCTTTGTAAGGAAGGGTCGTCTCACTCTTATAATAGATACTATCCAACTTATCGCCCATTACCTTAACAAGGGCTTTCGCAATCACTTCACGGCATACATGCATACCTACAGAATGGGCTTGCATAACGGCTGTCTTGCCATACACGTCGATTACCAAGCCTGGGAGGTTATCGCCCTCACCATGAACAAGACGATAAGTAGTATTAGGGAACACCCCTACCGACGTGGGTTCTTCCCGAATAACACCAATCGCTTGGCGCACTTGGAGGGCCGCACTCAATCGACTCTCCCAAAACGTGTCATCAATCTTTACGTCATGGAAGGAGAGAACACGGACGGCAATAGAACCTATCTGGAAATGTCCTACAGCAATAAACTTCTTGTCGTGCGTTAGGACACGCACTATATCGCCCTCTTCAAGTCCCACTTCAATCTTGTTGATAGCACCTGAGAAGACCCATGGATGGAAACGAAGAAGACTCTCTTCTTTGCCCCTTTTCAAATATACTTGCTTATACATAAAGTTCCGTTTTAGCGTTTATCGTTTTCTTCTACTTGATGATCTCCGAATTACTTTCATGAACAAAAAGATTTATTTACATGATAAGAAATATTTTTCTTCACGATAAAAAATATTTTTCTTCACGACAGTAATCTACATAGAACCTATCATTCTGTTGTTACGTCCGCCTCCTTTTCGCTCTCTTCAACCGCTGGCTTCACCTTTGGAGGTACTACAATGAGCTCGTAATCACCACTGTGTTTTAGCTCGTGTAGCCGCTCGTAGAGTTTAATACACGTCCAAGCATCTGTTGAAGCATAGAGTTTCTGCTTATCATTCAACACCTCGTTCTCCCAATTCGATAGCTGTTCACGTTTTACGATACGCTCATGGAAGACATTGGCATAGAGTTTCTGCAGACTCATATCCTCTATTCCCAAAGATTTAACATAGTCTTGTAGGTCGATAAAATAACCCGGCTTGAAATCAAGACGTTGATGCAACATCAGCATGTCATCACCCAATGAGAGACCAACCTTAGGTACCGTTGTATCTTCAAGGAAACGTTTAATACAATCAGGCACACCTATGAGGTTCAGTCGAAAGAGGAAGCATACCTCATGGTCGCAGGCCTGCAAGAGCGCAACCTTGCGTCGCTGTCCCTTCTTGAAGACAGGACGCGTCTCCGTGTCAATACCGATGATATCCTTAGAAAGCAGATAATTAACTGCCTTCTCAGCCTCAGCTTCATTCAAGACAACGACAATCTTCCCTGGGAAAGTAACCCTTGGTAACTGTGATATCTTACTTTTATCAAATCGATTGTATATTTTTATACTCATTTCAGATTGCATACTAACTTGCAAAATTAAAAAAAAAGTTTGAAAAACTATGCTTATGTGGCACTTATTTATTACTTTTGCAAGTATAAATGAATAACGATAAATGGCAAAGAAGAAATCAGAACGCAAGAGCAAAACATTCACCGAGGCACTCGGACTAAATAACATTATTAACGACAAGACGGGATTTGTTGTTGGACTCATCCTCCTTTGTGTTGCTATCTATATCTGTGTGGCTTTCTTTAGCTATTTTAATACAGGTGCAGCAGACCAGAGTTTAGTTACCGACTTACGCCCTGGCGAGGTAGAGAACGCTAACAGGGCCTTCCAAAACACTTGTGGTTCATTGGGTGCATTACTGTCATACGGACTCATCTCCCGCTGCTTTGGTATTCCTGCCTTTATCATTCCTGCTTTCATTGCATTGTGCGGTATCCGAATGATGGGTGCCTACAAGAAGCTAAGTCTTATGAAATGGTTCATGGGAATGGCTTTAGTGATGATATGGTCGTCTGTAACCTTTGCGAAAGCCCTCACTCCACTGATGGGCAACCAAGTATATAATCCAGGCGGAGACCACGGAGCCTTCTGCGTTCAATACATGGAGAACCTTGTTGGAACACCTGGTTTGATAGCCATCTTGGTGATTGTGATGTTAGCTTATCTCACCTATCTCACCTCCGAAACAATAACCGTTGTAAGAAAACTGATGAACCCCTTTGGCTATATCCGCGATAAGGTGAAGTTCACAGTGGTTCATGATGATAAGGGAGAGAATGTTAATGAAGCATGTGATGAGGAGGCCATCATTGGAGGAGAGCCTGTAGAGGCGTTAGTATATGACGACCCTACTCGTGCTGAACCTATTGACCTACCGACACAGCCTGCGACAGAACCACAAGAGCTTAACACTCTCTATACGCCAGACAGCAACGAGAAAGCGAAGAAGACAGCAGAGAAAGAAGCACCAGGATTTGAGGTTGAAGAAGAGAAGATTGAGGAAAAGGCAAACAGTAAGACACTTGCTAACAACAACCTTCCGCTAACCCCTATTAATCCACGTGAACCTTTCACGAGATGGAAATTCCCTTCACTCGACTTACTGAAGGAATATAATTCTGACACGAAGACTAACTACGTTAGCCAAGAGGAGTTAGAAGCTAATAAAGACCGCATCATCAAGGTGTTAAACGACTTTGGTGTACAAATTAGAAGTATCCGTGCAACAGTCGGTCCGACGATTACGCTCTACGAGATAACACCTGCACAGGGTATTAGAATCTCTAAGATTAAAAACCTCGAAGATGATATTGCACTGAGCTTAGCGGCTATCGGCATCCGTATCATTGCTCCTATGCCAGGCAAGGGAACAATAGGTATTGAAGTTCCAAATGCTAAGCCGAACATCGTGTCCATGTTCTCAATCCTAAACTCACGTAAGTTTCAGGAATCAACGATGGAGTTACCGATCGCATTGGGTAAGACTATCACCAATGAGGTGTATATGGTCGACCTTGCCAAGATACCTCACTTGCTCGTTGCGGGTGCTACCGGACAGGGTAAGTCAGTCGGTCTGAACGCTATCATCACCTCCTTACTCTACAAGAAACACCCTAATGAGCTGAAAATAGTACTCGTAGACCCGAAGAAGGTGGAGTTCAGTGTTTACTCTCCGATTGCTAAACCATTCATGGCGGCAGTAGAGGAGAATGAAGACGAGCCTATCATCACAGACGTTCAGAAGGTGGTAAAGACGCTGAAAGGTCTTTGTGTACTGATGGATGAGCGTTATGACCTACTGAAAGCAGCACGTGTCAGAAACATAAGGGAGTACAACCAGAAGTTCCTTGGACACGGACTGAACCCAGAAGAAGGACACGAATACATGCCTTACATCGTGGTTATCATTGATGAGTTTGGTGATTTAATTCTCACTGCAGGCAAGGAAGTGGAAATGCCTATCACACGTATCGCCCAGCTGGCACGTGCCGTCGGTATTCACATGATTATTGCAACACAGCGACCAACGACATCTATCATCACTGGTAACATCAAGGCGAACTTCCCTGGACGTATCGCTTTCCGCGTAGGAGCGATGATGGACTCACGTATTATCCTTGACCGACCAGGTGCACAACAGCTTGTCGGACGTGGTGACATGCTCTATCTTAATGGAGCTGACCCCGTTCGAGTACAGTGTGCCTTTGTCGATACACCAGAAGTAGAGAACATCACGAAGTTTATCGCTAACCAACCAGGACCTGTTCGTCCGTTAGAAATCCCAGAACCGCTGTCTGAAGACGAAACTGGTGGAGGCGGTTCACTGGATACACACAACCTTGACCCTCTCTTCGAGGAGGCTGCACGTGCTATTGTTGTCACTCAACAAGGTTCAACAAGTATGATTCAGCGCCGTTTGTCTATCGGTTACAACCGTGCTGGTCGTCTGATGGACCAATTGGAGAAGGCAGGTATCGTGGGTGCTGCTAAGGGTTCAAAGCCTCGTGAGGTACTGATAAGCGACGAGGTGAGTCTTGACAATATGCTGACTGTCCTGCGTGGATAAGATGCATCACCAAATTGAGAAGTCTTGCTTATAAAGCCCTATCGCAAACTTGTCAGAACACTCAAAGGTAATAAATGTCTGTAAACAAAAAAGATATATCAACTGACTACGTTTCTATGTAGCAGCAGTTATCAATAATAAAAACAATAAAACGATGAAGCAAATTAAATATTTACTTTTGTTCGCAGCCATCTTTATGGCAAATAGTGTATTCGCACAGAATGCCAATCAGGCTAAGGCTTGTATGGATAAAGCTACAGCCAAAATCTCTAATTTAGGTGGGTTTACTGCTCGCTTCGAACTTTCCAGACCTGGTGCCGTTGGTAGGACATCAGGTACTATATCTGTGAAAGGTATTAAGTTTGTGGCTACGACCCCACAGACAACAGTATGGTTTAACGGTACAACACAGTGGTCATACATGAAGTCTACGAATGAGGTGAATGTATCAACGCCTACCGAAGCACAACGTCTCTCAATGAACCCTTACGCATTGATGACCTTGTATCGCCAAGGTTACGACCTCTCAATGACCAATGAAGGGGGTGCTTACGTGGTACACATGAAGTCAACCAACCCAAAACGTAACATACCAGAGGCCTTTGTGACTGTAAACAAAGCCTATCAGCTACAAAAGATTAAGATTAAGCAGGCTAATAAGTGGACAACAATTACCGTTTCTGGTATTCAGCGTAAGAACCTCTCAGATAATATCTTTACTTTCAATAAGAAAAGTCATCCCTCTGCTGAAATCATAGACTTGAGATAAATGACTTACTGGGAGGCTATTCAAACATTGCATAAGCACTTCTACCTGTCTGGTAGGAGAAATAAAATATGGCAAGCCAACAGCGTAGCAAAGTATATTTACTACGTGTTGGCTGTCTTTCTTTATGCTTATCTTGCATGGATAGGATGTGAATTGGCAGACCTCACCATCAATGATAATCTTGGAGGCTACCGATTCATCTATGCCCTGCTGCCGCTATTTCTGTTCATCGATTATCTTTTCAGATATACAACAGACCATCGGTTGCTGATGAATATCCGCCCATATCTACTCTTACCACTACCGAAACATAGCTATACAGACTATCTGATTCTGCGACAACTGATAGTTTTTAAGAATGTGAACCTTCTTTTTATCTGTATTCCCTTTGGTATTAGGACTGTCGTTCCAGAGTTAGGTGCAACGGCTATGATTGGTTATACAGCAGGACTTTATCTCCTTCTACTTATTAACGGACAATTCTTCCAGTTTACGCAAGTGCTGACGGCACGTGGACTGTGGTATTGGCTCATACCGATTCTTACCTATTTATCTATCGTCATCATAACTATCTTCTTCCCTTCTCCACAGGGTTACCTCCACTGTTGGGCAGAGATTGGTAATGCTATGATAAGAGGAGAGATAGGGATATATGCTGTTTTAGCATTGTTACTCATAGGAATGATATTGCTAAATCGTAGCGTCCTTGAACGTCGTATCCGCCAAGAGCAATACACGTCAGAAACTTCTAAAAGAGACAAGAATAATATCAATCTTACGATCTTCGACCGTTTCAATAAAATTGGAGAGTTTCTTAAGATTGAGACTTGGAGTATACTACGCAACAAAAGACTCCGTTTGATATTCTATCTAAACACCTTCGGTATCTTTATATTTAGTCTAATCACAGCCTTTGACCCAGAGAGTGACATGGTAAAGAGTAACGGCTTTCTCTACTATAGCTTTATCGTCTATGGACTAAGTTCGCTCTCAAGAATCATGTGTTATGAAGGGAATTACTACGAATGCCTACTGATGCAACGCAATAGTATCCAAAACCTTTTGCTTGCAAAGTATTATTTTTATACAGCCTTACTATTGATTCCGCTGCTCGCCTTCCTCCCTTTAGCTCTAATTGGGAGGATAAGCTTTTGGACAATACTATCCTATGTCCTCTTTGCAGCTGGTGTCGCCTATCGTATTCTATTTCAGATGGCAATATATAATAAGGTGACTTTCTCTATGCAAGCTACACACACAGAAAAGAATGTAAACACGAATTATATACAGCTCATCGTTACGCTCGTTACCATCATCAGTCCTTTCCCAATCACCGCATTAGGTGCATGGTGGCTAAACCAACCTATCATCACCAATACCCTCCTCTCTCTCCTTGGTATCTTCTTCATTTCCACCCACCGCCGTTGGCTTATTAGTATCGCCCAAAAGATGAAAGACAACCAATACGACCAACTTGAAGGCTTTCGAAGAAGCAGATAAAACAAGTTACTATCTGCTAGTACATAAACACAAAACACCTATTCCCCTAATTTGTAAGAATAGAAAACATCCCTCCCCACTTGAGAATATTGATTCCCAAGCCCTATAAGCCACACTTACCCTTACCTGTTCTATCCCCTGTCCATCTATAATTTCGTTTCTTCCCCACCGCCCACTTGTATCATTCTGAGATTCAATAGAATAATAGGAGTTATGCTTAAGAATTACTTTTTATGACAAAAAAACTTACCAAAAACAAAAACACAAGTAACGAAAAGACCGCTTGACAAAGGATAAGACTAAATCAACCAGTGCATGTCATCAACTATAAATCATTCTTTAGCTACAAAGAGCTACATTCCTTTATTCATAGCATCTTTACTCGAAGTAAGTTTTTATAACTTGTATGACGTGAAAATTATAAAAACTACTCATGAATTAAAATATTTTTCAATATTAATAAACAAATTGAATATATTTTATTATCTTTGCATCTATAGTCTTAAACATGATACACCGATATTATAAGGAGTGTATATTCCTTAATAAACGATGTCTGACTGAGTGACAAGCCACCCATTACCTAAAATATAAAACCCAAACAATGACCAAGATAAAGACACTGACCATACAGTTTGATACTCCCTTACGACGCTCAGAAATCCCATTGTTCCGTGGAGCTATTATTGCCGCAATACCGTCAAGCAATATCCTATTCCATAATCACGATGGTACATCCCTACGCTACTCTTACCCATTGATACAATATAAGCGTATTGGTGGGAAAGCCGCTATCACCTGTATTGGTAAGGGAGTGGATTCTATAGGGCAATTTTTCTCCATAAATAAAGACCATAAACTAAGAATTAGGGACAAAACAAGGACTTTCCCCATACAGAATTTACAAGCCCTACAGACCGAAATACAGTGCTGGGATTGTAGTTTTGATTACCGCATACGGGATTGGCTACCCCTAAACGAAACAAACTACAAAGTTTATACTGAAACAACGAGTCTCATAGAACATATAAAAATACTCGAAAAAATCCTCATCGGAAATATATTATCCCTCGCCAAGGGACTTGAAATAAACATTACATCAACAATTGACGTTTCCATAACAGCTATCGAAAACATACGAAGTGTTAGATACAAACGAGTTCCGTTACAATGTATGGACATACAATTTAAAAGTAATCTGTCTTTGCCCGACTTTATAGGTATAGGCAAACATACAAGTGTGGGATTCGGTATAATAACTAAGAAAAATAACGTAAAAAATAAATATGGACAACATTAGAGAACATATCTACCTATCAGCTATACTGCACGAAATCGGAAAGTTTTACCAAAAAGCAGACAACGAGAATATTACTATAACTTCTAGTCCGATAAATATAGGTGAACTTGAAGATCTATTCTACTTAAAACAAGAAGCTAAATATACCTTATGGACAAAACTATTTATTAAGGAAAACCAGCGAGTCTTTAATAAGTTGCTTAAAAATACTCAAAACGAGTCAAGTAACAAAGACAATTTGAAGAGTTTAGTCAAAAGTCAGATTAGTAAAATAGAACAAATAATCAAAGAAGCATTATTATTATCTTCTGGTAAAGAAGATTATACAGAAGAACTTTCTACAGAAAGCGAAAAGCAACTGGAAATCTTGCAAGAACGAAAGATTGATTCCCATTTTAGAAACAATTGGCAATCAAGATGAATTGTTAACGAATAAAGAATGGCATCAATTTCCTGTACAGAAGCTGATACCTTCTATTGATAATTTTCCTCAACAGGAAATTACTGAAATTCCTAACTATAGCAATCTATGGAAGGAGTTTAAAAGTGAATTTGCCTCACTCACTCACAGTACTTACCAAACTTTTTCAGACAATCTCTTGACATTACTATACAAATACACCTCTTTCATTCCATCCAATATAACACACTCTCCAGACATTTCACTCTATGATCATATCAAAACAACAACAGCACTAGCCATCTGTCTTTACGACCTTATGTGCTCAGGAGAAAAACCAAAAGATCGTTTTCTCCTTATTGGTGCCGACCTCAGTGGAATTCAATCTTATATCTATCAGATAGTATCAAAACATGCTGGTAAAAACCTTAAAGGTCGATCTTTTTATATTCGTGTGTTATCAGACGCAGTTGTGCGCTATCTAATGAAACGATTAGGCCTCTTTCAAGCAAATATCATATATAATAGTGGTGGAGGATTTTATCTTCTAGCACCTAATACAACTGATATCAAACACAAGCTTAAAACAGCTATCGAAGAAATTGAAAAAAGAATATTTACAACACATGGAACATCACTATATGTTGCAATTGATAGCATTACTGTTTCTGATGATGCTTTACTACATAGAAATGGGGAAGATATAGGTAAACTATGGGGGGATCTATTTATAAAAAGAGATCGACGAAAAAATCAAAGATATGCAACAATGATGGAAGATGATTATAAAAGATTCTTCACCCCACAATCAGGCCTCAATAAATTTGATTGTATCTCTGGCGAAGAAATTCCTGCCAACGAACAAAGCTACAGCGAGGGAGACCTTTCACCACTCCGTTATATTACAAAAGAACAAATAATTTTAGGCCATAAGCTCCGTAACTTTGATTTACTTATCATCAGCGAATCAGAAGTACTTTATTTAGCAGACAAATGTTCTGTAGAGCCTGCTCAATTAGGCTTCCATTACTACCTTCTAAAACAAGAAGAATTAATAAAAATAAAAGATAAAATATGTTTTGAAAAAGAACCGCTAACTATTTTACAAGCCAATACAAGCAAAGATGGTGATAATCTTGTAAAAATAATCGAGAATTCTAATAGCATCTATGGTTTATTCTACTATGGTGGAAACGAATTAGGCTGCACAAGAATACCAACTTTTGAGGAACTTTGCCATAAATCAGATACAGATAATGCGTTTAGGCGATTAGGAGTTCTAAGAATGGATGTCGATAACCTTGGACGTATATTCCAAGCTGGTATAAATCCTCAATATACATCTCTATCACGTTATGCAACATTAAGCCGTTCGTTCGATTATTTCTTCTCAGGTTATTTAAATGAGATCTGGAGAGAAACAGATCCAAGTAAATCAATCATCATATATAGTGGTGGTGACGACCTTTTTATTGTTGGTAGTTGGGAAAAAACTGTTGAGATTGCAAAACGTATAAGAGAAGATTTCCGTAAATACACTTGTAACAATCCCAGTTTAACTATATCTGGTGGTGTCGCTTTGCTATCACCTAAGTTTCCAATAATGAAAGGTGCAGAAGAAAGTGCTATTGAGGAAGATAGGGCTAAAAAACACCAATGCATGGAATTAGAAAAGAATTCCTTTGCTCTACTCAACACAGCATTGAATTGGGATGAAGAGTTTCCAGCCGTTGAAGCACTAAAAAATGAGATAAAAGAACTGCACATTGATGATGCCATCAAGAGTTCCTTTATATCAAAAGTTCTCAGACATAGAACTAATGCAGAGATGAATTCACACAAAATTACAAACTTCAAAACCTATTGGATGATTGCGTACGATATGGGCAGGATGAAGAACCGTACAAAAGACGTACAAGCGAAAGAATTAATTAATCAATACATAAAAGAGATATGTGGTAATAGTTCTTGTCTAAATAACAAAACTATAAAATCTTCCTATCATCCTTTAGAACTATGGGCATTAGCGTGTAGATGGGCAGAATTAGAACTACGAACAAACAAATAAATTAAAAGAGAACAATTATGGTAACATCTTACAATGAGAACAGGTATCCCGACAAGAGAAGAAACAGTTGGAATACAAACAAGGATGGGTCTGAAACTCCAGAAGAGATTTTAACCAAAGCTAATTTCGATGAAAGCTGGATTACGGAAGGAGCCAACGAGAGACTTCCAGATTTTGCTGAAGTCCTTGGAAAATATATGGCAAGGAATGGACTTACCAATTCTAAAATCCGCAGTATTTATGGAGAAATAAAAAGAATACAAATGGGTAAATTTGAGATAGAAAAAGCGTCTTTCTTTTTACTCCGTCCGAAAGTAGCTTATGCTTTTGGAAGAGATGAAAAGAACAAAGGATTAAAACTATTTAAACTCATCTTTGAGAGAGTATATCTTCTTGTCAAAGATCAAAAAACCTATAATAATTTCTGCAATCTTATAGAAGCTATCCTTGCATACCATAAAGCGTATGGAGGAAAAGATTAAATTATTACATTATAAAGAACTATCTATGACTACAACAAGATTAAAAAAGAAAGTTGTCTATACTGGTACTATTATATTAAAGACCGGTTTACACATTGGTGGAACAAATGCAGCACTCAACATTGGTGGACCAGATAAGTTTGTGGTTCGTAATCCTTTAACCAATATTCCTTATATACCAGGAAGTTCTCTTAAAGGGAAACTACGATGCTTGGTTGAATTAGCAAATGGAGAGTCTAATGAGGGTAAACCTTCAAACAATCCACAAAGCAAAGCTGGTGCATTGTTTGGTATTGCAGGAGATAGTGAGTCAAATCATGCATCACGCCTAATTGTAAGAGATGCAGTTATGGCAACACAAAATGATGACGAAAATGAACTAAAAATATTTGGACTTAAACGTTCTGACATACCAGACTTTAGCAATACTGATTTACCATTTACCGAGAGTAAAACAGAAGTAAATATAGATCGCATTACAGCTAAGGCTAATCCACGAACTTTTGAAAGAGTACCAGCAGGGGCATTTTTCAAGTTAGAAATGATTCTAAATATCTTTGAAGGAGAAGATGAAAATAGTTTAAGAAGCACTCTAAATCAAGGAATTACCCTTCTACATGACGATTACCTTGGAGGAAACGGTTCACGTGGATACGGCCAAGTTGGAATAAAAATAATAAAAGAAGACGAAAAGACTTATTGAGTATGAAGACATTCTCAATCATAAAGCTAACTAACCTCTCTCCCATTCATATAGGAATGGGTAGAGAGGCCACAGACTGTTCTGCACACACGCTACATTCTGATACTCTTTCTGCAGCATTGGCAGCTATACGGGTACAAATTAAAGGTCCTAAAGAAATTAAAGAGTTTATAAATTCTTTTTCTATCAGCTCAGCCTTCCCCTTTTGGGAAAACCATCTTTTTTTACCAAAACCGCAAGGACGCCTACAGGTTAGAATCAAAGAAAAAGAAGAAAGTCTAACACGTAAAGTTCTTAAAGGAGTCCAATATATAGAAAGTAGTCTTTGGAGCCAACTAATTAAAGGAGAAGTAATTTATGTAAATCAAAATCAAATACACAAGAACCTGCTCTCTGGTTCAATGAATAATGGATCATTTCCTATTATCTCACGTTCACAAGTAAATGAGCGAGTTAGCGTATCACGGGAAAAAGGGAAAGATGCAGAACCCTTCTTCTTCGAGTGGGATTTTTATCATAATAAAGCTGGACTCTATGTTCTTACTGATGCCAAAAAAGAATTACTCAAAGAATTATATGAGCTCTTCACCATACTCGGTGAACAGGGAATAGGAACAGACCGAAATATTGGTGGCGGCAAATTCAATGTTGAATATGGAGGGACATTAGAATTAGGGGAAACAAAAGAAAATAGTAACGGACAATTGCTTCTCTCACTCTATATCCCAACAGAAGAAGAACTTCCAAAACTCAACCTCAAGAACTCCCTGTATAGCATTTTACCTCGAGGTGGTTTTATGGCTGGTAGCTGTAATGAAAAATTCGACACCTCCACAAAAAAACATATATATGTTCAATGTCGGTTCTTACTTCAATACAAAAGAGCAATTACAAGGAAAAGTCGTAGATTTACAGCCCAAATGGAATAGTAACGAAATACATCCTGTCTACAGAAGTGGATTACCTCTTAGTGTACCTATTAAAATATTAAACTATGAGTAAAGTCAAAATAGATATCGTGAGCAGAGTTCATATTGGTTCTGGTGAAATCCTGCAATATGGAAGTGATTTCATAAATTTCCAAGAAGGGGGTGATAATTATGTAGGTATTATATCTCCTCGAAAAATAATGTCTCTGATAAAAAATGATACAAAAGCATTAGACGCTTGGATAGCAACTATTGAAAGAAAAAAATCTATCATTGACTTTATGAAAACCTATGCTCCAAAAGCAATTACTGATGATTATTGCTTCAGAATTGATCATACGTATGAAACTCTTAAAGAAAATGATACCCTCCAAACTTTTATTCATAACGGTTTAGGCGACCCTTACATCCCAGGAAGTTCTATCAAAGGTGCAATACGCACAGCTGTCCTATCCAATATTATCAATAAAAAAAATGAAGTGGAAAATCTTGTTAATCCTACAAGGATTAATGCAAAAGCTATAGAGCAGCACTTGTTAGGAGAAAATCCGAACAAAGATATATACCGTTTTCTCAAAATTGGAGACGCCGTCTTTGGTAATAATTATGAGAATATTGTAAGACTATTTAGTATTAATGAACGAGAGACAAACAGTTACTGGGATACATCTAAAAGCCAGTTGGTTGAAACATTGATGCCCAAAGATTCATCTGTCTGCGAAATAAAACTTGATTTAAAAGCTTATGGATACGCAAAAAAATATGTCCAAGAGTTTCCAGAATGTATGTCATCACTCAATAAAATGTTCTCTACTATCAATCAACATACAAAGAGCTTATTAGCTCATGAAATAAAATATTGGCAAGACCATATTAATAATCCAAATGCTGAAAACGTAGATAAATACATTAAAAATCTGGAAATCATTATGGAACAGATACAAAAATGCAAAGACCCAAGTAAGACCTCCTGTATCCTACGTTTAGGAGCAGGATCAGGATGGCGATTCATTACTGGAGCATGGGCTGAAACATTTGAAAAATTCAACGAAAGTATTGTTCCTGTAGCACGTCCTCAAAATCAAAGATATAGTAATTACAACTTTCCTAAATCAAGAAGGGTTGATAGTTCCTGTAAACCTTTAGGTTTCATACGTATGACATTATTAGAGGATTAAGCAATGAAAAAAAAGGTACATATAGCGCTTGTCGGAGGTCAAACTATGCCTGTTATCCTCGGTATAAAAGAAAGTTTTCCTGACGAGGTCATACTTGTGCATTCTGAGAAAAGCGCATCTGAAGCAAAACATATAGAGAACCTCTGTTCTGAAGAATGTAATCTACAAGAATTTCCACCTGTTGATTATGATGCTATCAAAGTTTCTGTTAATAAACTATTACACAAACTTACTGATGATGAGATAACAATTAACCTATCTGGTGGAACAAAGCCATGGGCTCTTTCATTTGCCTTACAAACACAAGGGATGAAGAATGTTACACTGTTATACATCGATCAAAATAGTATATGCTACAACTATACCCAACAAGAGAAATGGGCTTGTAAAGGCCTCAACATGGAAGAGTTAATGCAGTACAATGGTCAACTTGCAAAGTCACATATCTTATTAGATGACTATACAGAAGATGATCTTGATACCTTACAGGCAATAAAAGCCATAAGGCAATATAACTTTAACGATTTTAATAGATTAACAATACCTGGAAAAGATGGACAAAAAAAATAAACAATCAAAGTACAGGAACATTTCACACCTCGAATGGCTCATACATAGAATGGGACAAAAAAGAAAATTACATAACTCTATCACTGAATGGCAAATATGGATTTAAAGAAAACACATTTGAGTCCCCACACATTATGCAGATTATTTTCAACTCAGGCTGGTTTGAATACGAGGTTGCACAGATGGTCAGCAAATGGAAATATGCCAAAGAGATTTGGTTAAATACCATTTATCCATATAATAACAAGTATCCCAAAAATGAGATAGACATAATTGTCAATACAGGTTATAAACTTATTATGATTGAGTGCAAGACCCAAATATATGACAACACGGATATAGATAAATTCAACACAGCTGTAAAAAACTATGGTGGATTGGGGTCTAAGGCACTCTTCATTACAGATGCAAAGATGAAGCCAGAAGCTATAGAAAAATGTTCAGACAATCATATTCTCTCTTTTAGTATGAAAGATTTTGAAAATCGACAGTCAGCACAAGAATCATTATTCCAACTACTCGACAAAGAACTTTTTTATATAAATACCAAATAGTAATAAAATAATAATGGCACGAAAATTATTCATATCCGTTCTCGGAACAGGTCTATACGAAAAAAGTGTATATACACAAGGAGATTTTAAATCCAGTGAAACAAGATTCATCCAGCAGGCAACACTTGAGTTAATTGGATGTAAAGAAAATTGGACGGAGGAAGACAGGGTCTGCATCCTGCTCACAGATAAAGCGAAAGTATCAAACTGGGAGGTGTCATCACGCAAACATCCGCATACGAAGGAAGAAATAGCCTACGAGGGACTGAGCACCTTACTCCAGAAAATGGACTTACGTTCACAGATTATACCTGTATCAATCTGCGATGGGAAGAATGAGGACGAAATGTGGAAGATATTCCAAACAACATTTGAGCTAATACAAGATGGAGATGAACTTTACTTTGACCTCACTCACAGCTTCCGCTACTTACCAATGCTCATCCTTGTTCTTGGCAATTATGCTAAGTTCCTAAAGAACATCCGCATAGCACATATTTCATACGGCAACTATGAAGCACGCAACGAAGAGGGTTCCCCTATCGTAGATTTACTCCCACTGACAGTTCTTCAAGACTGGACCTTCGCAGCGGCCGATTTCCTGCACAATGGACGAAGTGAACAGCTGACACAGCTCACCCAACAGGTATTTAAACCAATCCTCCGAGACACAAGGGGAGAAGACCAACAGGCACAGGCTCTCAGAAGTTTCTCAGACACACTGAATAACATAACCGACAATCTTCAAATGTGTCGTGGATTAAATATTACAAAGGAAAAAGACATCTGCCGTCTAAAAAAGACTATCAACCAGTTATCTGAAGACATCATTGTCCCTTTAGTTCCTGTAGTGAAAAGAATAGAACAATCATTTACTAACTTTATTCCAGATTCAAACATCCTAAATGGTTTGCATGCTGCACAATGGTGCTACGACAACCACATGTATCAACAGGCCATAACAATTCTACAAGAAACTATTGTAACATACATTTGTAGTAATTATGACCTTCCTGTAACAGATATAGACGCACGAACTCTTGTCAATAATGCTTTTTACATTATACACAATAAGCTACAACAGAACGAAGAGAAATGGAAACTTTCGAACTATGGTAAAAAGGAAGAGGCTTTAAACAAGGTGAGGGAACTTATTAAACTTCCTAACATAGAAAAACTATCCAATAGCTTTCAAACAGCTACTGATGTGCGTAACGATTTCAACCATGCTGGATTCCGCCCTAACCCTATGAGTGCAGACAAGCTCGCACATAAAATCAAAGAAAGCATTAAAGAAGTTCATAATATAATATTTGGTGATTATGTTCATCAACCTCTCTAACCACCCTTTCGCCACATGGTCACCCTCGCAGCTGTCAGCTGCGAGGGAATATGGCGACTTGGAGGAAATAGCCTTCCCCAATATCGACCCAGGACTTAGTAAGTTTGCTGTAGAAAAGATGGCAACATCCTATGTTAAGAAGATTCTGGAACATTACCTTACAAAGAATTTAACTGTTCATATCATGGGAGAACAAACATTCTCCTATCATGTAGTAAAACAACTGCAAAAGGCAGGCGTACGTTGTATTGCATCTACCACCGAGCGTATTGTAGAGGAAACGGAAGACCATCGAAAACTTGTTCAGTTCTCCTTTGTACAGTTCAGAGAATATTAATCATAACTATCATCCACATGACCGCAAAGAAAGACAAGCAGATAGTTCTGACACCTTCTCAGCAACAGGCTTTCAATAAGTTGAAAGACTTTGTTAACGGTAGTAGTGCCAATACTTTCATCCTTACTGGATATGCTGGAACTGGAAAGACTACGCTGATGAAGACTCTCATTGAGTGGATAAACGAGCAGAACAAAGAATTTCAGTTGCTTGCATCTACGGGCAGAGCAGCAAAGATTCTCAGCAACAAGACAGAATGTGAGGCTAAAACTGTTCATAGTTGCATTTATACCTTTGCTGATTTCAATCAGGATATCGAAAAGGTTGTAAAACAGATTGACGATGCAAAAGGTATTGACGATACAGGACAGTTACTATTGCAGTTCACATCTGCCTCTGCAAACAATTCTGATTATAACCGTAAAGTCTATATTATTGATGAGGCATCTATGATTTCTGATACTCCTGAAAAGAACCCTACGCAGGCCATCTTTGGAACAGGAAGATTACTACACGACCTCATCAACTACGATGAAAAGGGCTGTTTTATCTTTGTAGGTGATGCTTGTCAGCTACCACCTATTACACAAGATTTCTCACCAGCACTTGACCAAGAGTATCTCGAGAATGTACACAACATGACTGTTCAGTGTGCTACACTCAATGAGATTGTACGCCAGCAGGATGGCAACGACATTGTCGTCGCAGCTGCACGTATGCGTGCTCTCTATCAGAACCCTCCTCGTATCAAATGGGGGAAGTTCCCCTTCCGTGGCTACAAGAACATTAAGATTCACCCCTCACAACTCTCCATAGTCAATGCGTATATAAACAACGTAAAGAAGAAAGGCTTTGAAGAAGCCACCCTACTCTGTGGAAGCAATGCTGCCTGCAACACACTAACGAGTATCGTACGCCCTGCACTCGGTTTCCATAATTCCTTACTTGAAGAAGGCGAACTCTTACTTGTCACACAGAACAACAATCTGACGAAACTGATGAATGGTGACCTTGTAAAGGTTATCTCGACAGAACGACGCATAAGACGTGCAGAACTCACTTTCTTACAAGTTGAAGTGGAAGAAATGGTTAGCAAGAGAAAGTTCTCTCTTTTGCTCATAGAAGACATACTCTACGATAATACAACCAATCTCACACAAGAGAGTCAAAAGGCACTCTTCATTGATTTCTATCGACGGATGAAGAAACAGAACATTAGACCTAAGACTGATGAGTTTAGAGCAGTCATGTTCAACGATCCATACCTCAATGCTCTCCGTGCAGTCTATGGTTATGCGCTTACCTGCCACAAATCGCAAGGAGGAGAATGGAAGGATGTATATCTCGATATTCCTCGATACCTCAGCCACTCCCCAAAGCGTTCTGCCTACCAATGCCTTTATACAGCCATGACACGTGCCAGTGAATGTCTACACGTGGCAGATGATTTCTTTATCGGATGAAAATGTCCAACAAAGGTAATCATATAAGGAACTATTGTTGTCGGATAAAAAGGAAATAGCACATCTTACTGGTCTGATACTCGTAATAATAGAGTGCATCCTATTTAATATGAGTGAGCTGGTTTCCTAAGGGACTTAGATATAAGCGTTGAGGGTTGTAAACATCTTTCCTAACTATCATCTACGTTCATTCCAACGTTTTCCCTCAGACGTCTAAGTTTAATAGATAAGTTGTATTGGACCCAATAATAAAGAATAAAACAAGGATTATATATACTTCTAACTTTATGGAATTAATACTCAACACATTTGGTATTTCCCTTAATCGTGACAATGAAGGATTTGTCATCAACACATCTGAAGGGAAACAACGCATACCTGCTGTAGGTATAGATAGTATACAAATCAGTCGTGGTGCACAGATAACGAGTGATGCCGTTATGCTTGCGATAGAACACGAGATAGAAGTCATGTTTATGGACAAGACTGGGAAACCCATCGGACGTATATGGAGTCCTAAGTATGGCAGCATCTCTACTATTCGAAAAGGACAGTTGAATTTTGTCTACTCTCACAACGCTGTAGAGTGGATAAAGGAAGTTCTACTTAAGAAGATTGAAAACCAACAGGCGCTTATGCTACTCTTCAACAATGACGAACACACAGAGGTCGACTCAGAAAAGAATATTGCACGATTAGAAGACTACCGCAATAAAATCCGTGCACTCAAAGGCGACATTGTCAACGACATAGCTCCAATGCTTCGCGGATGGGAAGGACAAGCTTCGCGCATCTATTTCAACACAATAAATTCATTCCTACCAGAACAATTCCGCTTCAATGTTCGTACACAACATCCTGCCCTTGATATCACAAATGCCTTCCTTAATTATGGATATGGTGTCCTCTATGGTCGCATTGAGGGAGCACTCATTAAAGCAGGAGTTGACCCATATATTGGGGTTCTACATCGTGACGACTACAATCGTCCCGTACTTGTTTATGATATCATTGAGATGTACCGCATCTGGGTAGATTATGTTGTCTATACGCTTCTTGCCCAGAATGTTATTACAGAGGAATTTTATTCTGTTCGTGAAGATGGCTCTTACTGGCTTGAAGCACTCGGACGTCGTGTGCTTATCCAATCCCTCAATGACTACATGGACGAAGTGATAACCATAAAAGGGGTGACAAGGTCTCGTTTGACAATGCTCTCTCTCTACGTTCAATCCCTTGCCCAAAAGTTTAAGGAGGAGATGTAGAAGAATAAATGGGTAAGAGTTACGAGAATCAATAATAGCTTTACACCCTACCGTTACACAATAACACTTTCATCTGAGAATACTATGCTATTATTCGGAACCAACATACAATCTGCTGCCGACGAACTAAAGAAGGTGCAGGAGGAATACCTCTACTATAGTCTTCGTAATCCTAAACCTGCCATTGCAGCAACAATCCAACAGCTGCGTATAGTCTATAGTATGGATGCCAAAGGCTATGCACAGCTGAAACGAAAACTACCTTATTTCGTCTGTGGTCAATTCAATCCGCCTTTCCGTAGGAAAGAAAACTTTGCCTATACGGAGAGCTTTATACTCGACTTTGACCATTTATCATCCAAACAACTATCATTGAAGACTATACATGATAACATTATCCAAGACGAACAAGTCATGATGTGTTTTACGTCTCCAAGTGAGGATGGTCTGAAAGTTATGTTCCGTCTTAAAGAACGATGCTATGATGCTGGTCTGTACTCTGTCTTCTATAAGGCCTTTGCTGCGACATTCGCCATGCGGCATAACCTAACCCAAGTGACTGACAGTAAGACATCGGATGTTACACGTGCCTGCTTCGTCAGTATAGACCCTAATGCTTATTTCAATCCTAACTCAACACCCGTTGATATTAAAGCCTATCTTGACGAGGCTAACCCTGATGCGCTCTTCAAGATGAAACATGAACAGGACGAGCATGACAAGGTTGCCAAGAAAAGTGACAACAGGCAGACCTCCCTACCCAAAGACCCTGACAAAGATGTATTAGCGCGTATCCGACAACAACTCAACCCCAAAGCACAAATAGAACAACACCCAGCCTATGTACCAGAGCAACTCAACGAGATAATCGCTGAACTGAAACTCTTTATAGAAGAAACAGGATTGCAAGTTACTGAGATAATTAATATACAATATGCTAAGAAAATCCGAGCACGATTGGGACAAAAGGACTCTGAGGTAAACCTCTTCTATGGCAAACGTGGGTTCAGCGTCGTCATATCACCAAGACTTGGGACAAATGAAGAACTGAATGAGTTACTGGCTGATTTGGTCAAAACCTTCTTGCAGAAGTAATAGACTATAAACAAATACATAACTCTGTAAGCATTAAACAATTAAACAACCAGCATGCGAAAACCTATCCCTTACATTGAAATCTTACGGAAACTCAGTAGAGCCGGCGTACAGAACTCACCTCCCGTCAACCGACGAACAGGTGATATCAGTGATATGCAGACACTACAAGAACGTGTAGACTTTCTCATGGGAGTAGTAAATAAACCCACACGACCAGCAACCAATATGCTTTTCTTCGTCATGTATGATATTGAAAGCGACAAGGTGCGCTATCATATTGCAAAATATCTAGAACGCAAAGGATGCACCCGCATCCAACGTTCTATCTTTCTTGCCGACCTCGATAAGAAAGTCTACGACCTCATCAAGAGTGACCTTGAAGAAGTACAGTCGCTCTATGACAATCATGACAGTATTATCGTATGCCCCGTCTCCACCGATCAATTAAAAGCAATGAAGATTATCGGTGAAGATATAAGTATTGACATTATCACTCATTCGCGTAACACATTATTCTTTTAAAGGAATAAGAATATAACAATCTTACTTAAACGGAAACAAACACCTTCTATTAAAGAATAATTAACGCTTCGCTCTTTGACATTCTGAAATATTATTTGTAACTTTGCACCCGCAAATAAAACAGTTAATTTCTGTTAACAAAGTCATCTCTACAAGGGTAGACATACGTCAAACGACGATAAACAAAGGGACACAAGTCTTTGCTCTCTGAGAGTATCTTCCATTAAAACAAGGATTAAGACTAAGCCTTCTTTTTCTTCTTACGTGAATTCAACAAGCAAGTGCAAATTTACTTAATTAGTTCGTAAAAGCAGTCCTGTGGTGTTTTAAAATCTAATTTCTTTCTTGGCCTCATGTTAATTTTCTTTGAATACTTAGTTATTTGTTGCTGGCTGATATGCTCAAAGGTTTCTTTTTTTGGCACGTATTGCCTAATTAGTCCGTTAGCATTTTCTATAGCGCCTTTCTGCCATGAAGCGTATGGGTCAGCAAAATATATGGTAACACCAAGGCTTTTGGCTATCATTTCATGACAAGCGAATTCTGTACCATTGTCAGTTGTAATAGACTTGATATGGTCTTTGAAAGGAGATAGTAAGTGTATTACAGTTCGTGCCAGTTCTTTGGCATTTTTCCCCTNTTTAGTTTCTCATAACAACATGTTTGTACTACGCTCTAT